>JAYVCM010000090.1:0-24783 GCA_043749955.1 Limisphaerales bacterium
GTGGGGAAAGTCTATTTTGCCGCGAAGTCGAGTCAAGCGGTGAAATGGCCGGCGGCCAAAAATTGAGGAACATTCAACATTCAACCTCGAACATCCAACAAATGAAATTGGTGCATCCGGAGGGACTTGAACCCCCAACCGCCTGATCCGAAGTCAGAAGCTCTATCCAATTGAGCTACGGATGCATAAAGCTGCCTGAAGGTTGTGGCCTGGCCATTTGACGCTGGTTTTTGATGCCTGGCCGCATGAAAGGCAAAAAGCAGCATCAAAGACCGCCGAGAAATGGCAGAAAACCCACACTCAAATTTGACCCGACACAAACCAGCCGGGAAATACTCTGCCCGATTACGGGTGAAGGGCAAGCACATCGTTAACGGCTGTCGTGTAGTTTTCAAACGGAGACTTTTGTGTGCGAACAAAAGGAGACTGCCCATCAGAAGACCGGACAGTGGAGCAGGACGATGGGTTTGGTTTTTGGATCTGGGGCGTGGCGGAGATAATAGATATCGCCATCCGGGCGCAAACAGCGGATGACGGTGGCACGTGGCGGCGCCTCCAGTGCCTGGCGTTGGGAGCCGACGGGGACTTTGCCATCGTCGCCGACGCGGACGCGGGTTTGCTGGCGCCAGACAAACGGCCACCACGGACAGGGCGGGACGGGCCGCAGGACGGAGCGCTTTTCGGCGAGGGCTTGCGCGCGGGCGGCGTGCGGGGTGGTGCCGAGTTCGCGATGGATTTCGTGCTGGTTGCCGTGGGGCAGGAGTTGGTCGAGCAGACGGTTGGCCCCTTCGAGTTCGCGGATGTGGTCGGCGGCCAGCAGTGGCGGGAGGCGTTTTTGCCAGTAGTCGTGGCGGCGCTCGATTTTGCCTTTGGCTTGGGGGGTGGGCGCGTAGCGGAGGGCGACGCCGTAGAAGTGCAGCGCGGTGCCGAGCTGGGTGAAGGCGTCGGGGTTGTGCGTGTAGAAGAAGGAGTGGAAGTCCACATACAGGGCCAGGGGCAGACCGTGGGCTTGGAAAACGGGGGAAAGGAAATCAAAATGGGCCAGGAGGGTTTCGCTTGGGTAAAGGCGTGCGCCGGTGTTGTAACGGGTGGCATCGTCCAAAATATCGAGCAGGGCTTGTTTATCGCGATTGCCGGGCAGCCAGGCGTGGGGGCTGGCGTCGTATTGCCAGAGCGCGCCGTAGTCGCGGGCTTGCCAGCGTTTGACGGGTTTGGGGGCGGCTTTGTAGCGGGTGTCCGGAGCCAGTTTGTTTTCGATGGCCCAGCGACGAACACTGGCACGGTCGGTTTTGAAGTTGAGGCGGCGGTGGAGTTCGCTGGCACACGCGCTGTAGGAAGAAGGCGGTTTTGAAGCGAGGAGTTTCTTGAGCAAAGCCGTGACCGCCGCCGACCAGGCGGGCTGATGATCGCCGCCGGAAACACCGGGCGACCAAACCGCCGCCTGACCTTTTGCGCAGGCCCGGAGGTATTGGCTGTAAAGTTTGTAGAAGCGCGGCCGGGACAGGCCCAGTTCCCGGGCAGCTTCCCGGGCGGAAAGTTTATCGTTGCGATGGCTGGACAGGAGGTGACGGATGATCGGGGCCGGCAGGCGTTTGATCAGTTGTAACTTTTCATAGCCGCCAGGATGCGAGAAGACGATGGATTTATCGCATTGAAACTGGCTCCGGCAGGGCATGCCGGACCGCCGTGAAAGCGATCCAGCCTGCCGTTTGCCAGACTTCAGGCGGCGCTCAGGTTGCGTCCCCGCAGAGCCCTATCCTCCGCTGAAGCAACCAACGAGGCTACCAGCCACCGTTCCGCTGGCAAGGGCCTCAAAGCATTATTCTCCTTTTGTTCGCACAGACCTGTCTCCTTTTGATCGCACCACGACACCCTGATTTTCTGTGTTGACACGCTGGATCCAGAAAACGATTCGGTGACGGCCATCGGCCGGTGGTATGCGGGGGATGCGGTGAAGGGGTTTTATGCTTTTTACTTCACGAAAACGGCGGCGGGCTGGGTAAGCCAGCCGGCGCAATAAAATTTTTTCACGGTTCACTTCATCCGTTCGAGCTGCTTCGGCGTCAGCAGCCAGGCGAGCGTGGCGCAGCGGGCGTAGCGGAGCTTTTCAATTTCCAGTTTTGCGAGTCCGCCTTTCCGCAGGTCAATCGCCGCCGTGGTGCTGCCGGCGATCAGCAGCGCGATGAGCTTGCCCAGGTAAGGTTCGTGTCCGACGAGCAAGATATTTTTCGCGCGCAGGCCAGGTTCGTTGAGTTGTTCGATGAGCAGCTTGGGGTTGCCATCCGGCGCGAGGTGATCGGTGAGGATGAGTTTGCGCCGCAGATCCAGCGCCTCGGTCACGATTTGCGCCGTCTGCAACGCGCGCAGCAAGGGGCTGGACACGACGGCGTCAAATTTCAATTCCATCGCCTGCATGGCCTTGGTGGCGCGAGACAGGCGTTGCCTGCCTTTGGCCGAAAGCGGGCGCCTGGCGTCCGGCAAATTTTCCGGCAGGCCGTCTTCGCCGGGGTCGCACGCGATGCCGTGCCGGAGGATGAACAGGCTCATGTTTTTTTCTTTTTCGGGAACGGCGACGCCACGAGATCCGCGCGCGGAAATTTTTCCTTCGCCTTCTCCACCGGCTTCGGCGTGGCGAGGGCGATGAATTCCAACTGGCTGCGGCGCGGTTTTTCGCGGTCATCAACCTTCGCCCGGCGGTAAATTCCATCCGCCCCGAGAAACCGCGCCTTCACATTGTCGGCGAGCGCCACGCCGAGGATTTCGCGGATGATGCGGTCGCACAGCCGGCCGTCCTCGATGGGGAACACGACCTCGATGCGGCGGAAAAGATTGCGCGGCATCCAGTCCGCGCTGCCGACAAAAATTTCCGCCTGACAGGCGTTCTCAAAATAATAAATCCGGCTGTGCTCCAGAAACCGGTCCACGATGCTGCGCACGGTGATGTTCCCGCTCAAGCCCGCCACGCCGGGGCGCAGGCAGCAGATGCCGCGGATGATGAGTTCGATCTTCACGCCCGCTTGCGACGCCGCGTAAAGCGCCTCGATCAGGTCCGGTTCCACCAGCGAATTAAATTTGGCAATGATGCGCGCGGGCAGGCCGCGTTTCGCATTGGCCGCCTCGCGCGCGATGAGCTGAAGCATCTTGGCGTGCAGGTCAAACGGCGCGACGACCAGTTTTTTCATGCCCTGAAACTGGCAGATGCCGGTGAGCAGATTGAACAGGTTCGTCGCATCCTCGCCAAATTCCGGCCGGCACGTCAGCAAACTCAAGTCGGTGTAAAGCTTCGCGGTGTTGGGATTGTAATTCCCCGTGCCGAGATGAACGTAGCGGCGGATTTCGTTTCCTTCACGGCGCACGACGAGCGCGCACTTCGCGTGAATCTTGTAGCCGACGAGGCCATAAACGACATGCACGCCGTTCTCCTCCAGCTTGCGCGCCCACTCGATGTTGTTCGCCTCGTCAAAGCGCGCGCGCAGCTCCACGACGGCGGTGACCTGCTTGCCGTTGTTGACCGCATTCATCAGCGCGCCGACGATGCGCTCGTCGCCGCCCGTGCGGTAGAGCGTCATCTTGATGGCCAGCGTGTCATGGTCAATGGCGGCATGTTCGAGAAACTCCACCACGCTGGAATAATTTTCGTAAGGATGATGGAGCAAGATGTCGCGCTCGTGGATGGCGGCAAACAAATCTTTCTTGTCGCGCAAGGCCGGCGCGACCGGGGCGAGAAACGGAACGTCGCGCAACTCGGGCGAATGGCTGCCCTGATACAGCATCATCAAACGCGACGGGTTCATCGGGCCGTCCACCAGATACAAATCCTGCTCCGTGAGATGCAAAGTTTTCAGCAGCGCGTTGCGGATTTCCTCGGAGCAGTTGGAGGTGATCTCCAGCCGCACGGCGTGGCCGCGGCGGCGTTTGTGCAGTTCTTCCTCGACGGCTTTGAGCAGGTTCGGCGTGTCGCCTTCGTCCACATACAGCTCGCTGTTGCGCGTCAGGCGGAACGGCCAGTAGCCCAGGATCTGCGTGCCGGGAAAAAGGTCGGCCAGAAAATGCCCGATGAGGTGGCCGAGAAAGACGTATTCGCGCCGGTCATCCTCGCGCGGAAGCTGGATGAGCCGCGGAAGAATCGAGGGGCACTGCACGACGGCCAGATGCTTGAGCGGCGTTCCGTTCTGCGCCATCTCCAGCCGCACCATCAGGTTGAGCGATTTGTTGAGCAGTTGCGGGAAGGGATGCGCCGGGTCAATCGCCAGCGGCGTCAGCACCGGTCGGACCTGGCCCTGATAAAATTCTTCCAGCCATGCGAGGTCGGCGCGCTTGAGTTCGTTGATTTCGAGGATGCGGATTTTATTTTTGGCGAGCGCGGGCTGGAGTTCGTCGTGCCAGCAGGCGTATTTGTCGGCGACCATCTGGCGCACCCGGCGCGTGATGTTCTGAAAAACTTCCAAAGGCGTCAGCCCGTCCACGGTGCGGGTGCCGCTGCCGCTCTCGACCTGCTGTTTCAAGCCCGCGACGCGCACCTCGAAAAACTCATCCAGGTTCGAGCCGGCGATGGTGAAAAACTTGAGGCGTTCGAGGAGCGGATTGGCGGGATCACACGCCTCGTCGAGCACGCGCTGGTTGAATTCCAGCCAGCTCAACTCGCGGTTGAGAAAATTGGCCGTCTCTGAATTGTCTTTCATGCGTTCAGTTCGTCAAACGAGGGGACATCCTAGGCGTTGCGGGCCGGAATCAAAAGTTACATTTGCGGAGCGCGGCAGTTTCTCATCCGCGAAATCCACCGCGAGCCGCCCAAAGTTTTTTGTGTAGCCGAACTGCCATTCAAAATTGTCCAGCAGCGACCAGTAAAAAAACCCACGCACATCCACGCCTTCAGAGATCGCGCCGTGTTCCGTGATATAAACCGGCATGCGAAATTTGCGTTGGAGATACGAAAGGATTTTCACCAGGCCTTCGGGATAGCGCTCCACCATGTCGTCGCACACAAAGCCAAAATCTTCCAGCGTTTTCACCGGCGTGCCGCTGGCGGGAATCATCGCGCGGAAATGGTGGAAACGCACCCGGCCGTAATAATTCAAGCCAATGAACGTCGAGGTTCGCCGTGGCAGACAATCGGCTCGTCCGGATTCAATTCCTGAAGTTGTGGGTCGGCATTCATAACACAATGACCACTGGACTTTGCAACCGCTCCGCTGGTTACGGCAACAACATAGTGCTGGCGTAACGCACTCTTCACTTTCGTGTAACCTGAATGAAACAATCGCCGCTCATTTTTCAAGCACACACCTAAACGGGAAATGCCGCTGGATTGATTTGGCGAGAAATCGCATTGAACCAATCCGCGTTGGCATCGCCGTTCCAACCAACCTTGGCGGGTTGGGCCGTGACTTTGGTAAAAGCGGCGGTGGCTGCTTTTTCCCCAAAGCACCGATGTTCGGCGGGGCCTTCTTTCGGGCTTCTTTCGGGCTTCGGGGATTCAAATTTTAGATTTCAGGTCAAGCAATCCGAAGTCAGAAGCCCTGTCCAATTGAGCTACGGATGCCCGGCCACAGTCTGCCAGTTTGCGGGCGGTGGTAAAGCGATTGTCGTCGCGCGCCGGGTTTGTTAGCGTGGGCGCACATGGCCAGCAACCGTTTTTCCCGTCTTGTTAAAATAATCACCGGCACGGACGCCGGGGCCGGCGAAGAGCTGCTCCAGCTCGAAGGGCGGCTCGAACGCTATGCGCATTTCTGGACGCGGGTGGCGCGGCACTTCGTCCGCAACCGCTGCCTCATCCGCGCGTCGGCGCTCGCCTACACCACGCTGCTCGCGCTCATTCCGCTGCTCGCCGTCATCATCAGCATCAGCACCAGCCTGCTGAAAACCGTGGACGAGGATAAATTTTACCAGGCCATCGCCAGCATCGCCCCGCCCGGATCCGTCGGCAGCAGCCCGGTGGCGGCCGGTTCCAATTTCGTCGCCAGCGTGACGACCAATTTATTTTCCGGCGAGATTTCCACCAACGGGGTGACGACGAACGAAATGGCGGCGGCCGTGGCGGCACCGCCGACGGACACGGCGATCAACACGCGCAAGGAAATCGCGCGCGGGCTGCATGATTTTGTCCAAAACACCCAGGGTGCCACGCTCGGCGTGACGGGCATGCTCGTGTTTGTCTTCATCGCCATCATGATGTTGAGCCGCATCGAGGAGACGTTCAACGACATCTGGGGCGTGGCGCGCGGGCGCAACTGGCTCACCCGCGTCGTGCTTTACTGGGCGGCCATCACGCTCGGCCCGCTGCTGCTGCTCACCGCGCTGGGCCTCGCCGGCAGCGCGCATTTTCAGGCCGCCAAGGATTTTTTCCAGCAGATGCCGGTGTTCGGCAATTTCATTTTCCAACTGCTCCCGCTCCTCGTGCTGTGGCTCGCCTTCACGATCATCTACCAGATCGTGCCCAACACGAAGGTCCGGTTTTCCGCCGCGTGCATCGGCGGCGTGGTCGCGGGAACCTTGTGGCACTTGAACAACGTTTTTGCTTTTCTCTACGTCTCGGGCGCGGTCATGAACCACCACATGTATGGCCGGATCGGCCTCGTGCTGGTGTTCATGCTCGCACTTTATTTTTCGTGGGCGATTTTGCTGTTCGGCGCGCAGGTCGCGTATGCGTTCCAGAACCGCGCCGCGTATCTCCAGGACAAGCTCGCCGACAACGTGAACCAGCGCGGGCGCGAGTTCGTGGCGCTCCGCATCATGACGCTGCTCGGCCAGCGTTTCCAAAACGCGCTCCGCCCCGCGTCCGTCATCCAGCTCTCCGTCGAACTCGGCGTGCCGAGCCGGCTGACACAACAGATTCTCCGCACGCTCACCGCCGCCCGCCTCGTCACCGAAGCCGGCGGCGCCGAGGCCGGCTACGTTCCCGCGCGCCCGCTTGATTCCATCAACGCCCATCACATCCTGCTCGCGCTGCGCTCCGGTTCCGGCCGCGAACTGCCGGTGGACAGCGCGCCCGCGCTCGCGGAAATCTACGGTGAGTTCGCCCGCATCGAGGCGGCCGAACGCGTTGCCGCCGAAAAAATTTCCCTGCTCGCGCTCGTCCACCGCACGCCCATGCCCGCCGCGCTGGGCGCGCCGCAACCCGTCACGCTGGAAAAAAAAATCGCGGATGCGGCCGTCATGGAGGAAATCTCCCAGCCCGACGAAATCGAAACCCCCGGGCCGGCGGAACACCATGACGTGGAAAGCCCGGACTGGAACCCGGCCGGACCGGCGGCGAAAATTCCGGCAGATAAAAAATCCGCAGGCCGCGAAGTCGTCCGGCCGGAAGAACGGGATTTTCCGCTGTAATTTTGTTTGAAGTTCCGCCTTCAGACGCCCGGGGAACCGCCTGAAGGCGGAACTCCAAACAAAAACGCGTCACCGCCAGCCCGCCACAATCCGCCGCGTGATTTCCGGGATGATTTCCTTGTCCTCCGGTCGCGTCGTGAAAATCACCAGCACGAATTTTGCGCCGTCCGCCAGTTCCACCAGCGCCGCGTCGTGGCGCGCGGTGCTCATGTAGCCGGCCTTGGACCACAGCTTCGCCGACGACGGCAGGCCCGCGCCGATGAACTCGCGGCCTTGATGGTCGGTGGACTGCGGGTCCGCAAAATCACGTTTCATCAGCTCCAGCATCTGCGAACTGCGCCCGGCCGAAACGCACCGGCCCGTGGCGATTTCAACGAGCAGCCGCGCCGTGGCGTTCGTCGTCAAAGAATTTTTTGCGGGGGTGAATTGTTCCACGGCCTGCTGGTCGCGGCCATACGGCCCGTCGTGCCACGTCTTGCGGTTCGCGTTGATGTCCGTGAAGCCGAGCGATTGGAAATAGCGGTTTACGACATTGCGTTTCTCATGCCACACCGCCAGCTCCGCCGGCGACAGTTCCGGGCCGCTCGTGGTGCCGGTCAGCACGTCGAGCACGTAGCCGGTGGCCTCGTTGCCGGAATGGACGATCATGTCGTGCAGCGCGCGGCGGAGTTCCGGCGTGTCGGAAATTTTCCCGTCCGCCAGCTGCCGGTGCGCGGCGACGAGATAAAACAGTTTCACCACGCTGGCGGGATAGATTTGGGCATCGCCGCGATGATCTGCCGTCGCCGGATTTTGCGGATCGCGCAGATCCACGAGCGTCACCGCGAGTTCATCGGCGCGCAGTTTGAGCGGCGCGAATTTTTCCAGCGCCGACGCGACGGCGTCGTCCACGAGTTTTTGCCAGCCAGCCATGCCCGGATTTTACAGCCAATTTTAGGTGGTCACAATCAATTCAATCCAGTTGCAAACGCGCGGAAACCTGTTTGACTTTTCGCGTGAAACTGACCGCCCGTCCGTGCGAGCTGCGGCTCGCCAATCCCTGGAAAATCGCCAGCAGCCAAGGCTCCGGCACCCACCGCACCGTCATCGTGGAACTCACGGATGCCGACGGCGTGACCGCCCTCGGCGAGGCCGCGCCGTCTTCGCTGTATGGCGAGTCCGCCGACGGCCTGCTGAAATTTCTCGCGCAGCTCGACGCGGACAAAATTTCGTTCGCCGACATCCCGGGCAGCATGAATTATTTGGAGTCGCTGCCGGGAATTCCCGTCGCCGCCAAATGCGTGCTGAACCTGGCGCTGCTCGACGGCGCGGCGAAACGCGCGGGCCAGCCGCTTTATGATTTTCTTGGCCTCGGCTTTCGCGAGCAGCATCACGTCACCTCGTTCAGCATCGGGATTGATGCGCCGGACATCATCCGCCGGAAAGTTTTGGACGCGGCGCAGTATCCGGTGATCAAGCTCAAGGTGGGCGACCCGCGCGACCACGAGAATTTCGCCGCGCTGCGCTCCGTCGCGCCGGACAAGCCGGTCCGCGTGGACGCGAACGAAGGCTGGAAGACCAAGGAGGACACGCTGCGGATGCTCGAATGGCTGGTGGCGACGGACAAAAAAATCCAGTTCGTCGAGCAGCCGATGCCGCGCGAGGCCAGCGACGCGGATTTGAAATGGCTCAAGGAACGTTCGCCGCTGCCGATTTTCGCCGATGAATCCTGCCACACCGTCAAAGACATCCCGCGCTGCGCGGAATGTTTTCACGGCGTGAACGTGAAGCTCGTCAAGACCGGCGGCGTGAGCATGGCGCACGAGACATTGCAGGCCGCGCGCAAGGCCGGATTGCAGACGATGATCGGCTGCATGATCGAGACCAGCGTGCTCGTCAGCGCCGCCGCGCACCTGGCGGAACTGGCGGACCATCTCGACATAGACGGAAATCTGTTGATCACCAATGACCCGTTTGCAGGCGTGACGTCGGTAAAAGGAATTCTCTCATTCGCCAGCGCAAAAGAAAAACGCGGACTGCAAGTCAGTCCGCGTTGAAGCTAAAATTTGCCGTTGAAAACTGATGGGGTCTGGAGGGTTGAACGCGGCCTTCCCCATCATCCTAAAAGCCGCTGTTGAGTTGCCACAAAAAATTGCCAGCCGTGAAGATTTTGAGCACGGATTCCACTTCACCTGCCGGGGAAAGCAAATCCGGGCGCGGGAACGCAGTCAAAGCCTTTTATCCTTGCGCCTTTTGTGCCTCTGCGTGGCCATTGCAACTGCGGAATCCAGGATCATCCCAACCGGCTCCTTTGGGGCGAAGGCATCCCGTTGCCACCCGTGGGATTTTTCAGGGAGGAACCGCAGCGTGCGCCTCGTCCGTGCCGAACAGCCAGCTGCGCAGATAATTTTTCCGGGAAATCCATTGCGCGTGGCCGTCGGCAAAAACCACGTTGCCGCCGTCAATGCCGTGGTTGTCGCCGGCGTCGGGATAATCCTCATTCTGGCGGGTGGGGTCGGCGGCATCGCGGTCATCGGCATCGTAGATGATCCAGATGTCGGACGAACCCAGGTGATCGCCGGGCGCGATGTAAGGCGGCTGGTTCACTTTGGCCGTATAGCTGGCAATCACTTTCTGGGTTTTGCGGATCGCGGTGCCGCTGCCATTCAAATAGCCGGTCACTTCATAGCTGGAACCGGTCAGCCCCTTTTTTCCGGTCGCCGAGTTGTTGACCAGATCCACCAAATAGGTGGCTTCGCCGTGAATCCGGTCGCGATACAGCGCAACTCCAGATGAGTTAGGGGTCGAGACGTAAGGGCTGACCAGATCCGGAAGAATCAGAGCCGTGTTGGCTTGCCGGACGGTGTTGTCGGTGGAAGGACATTGAAACACTTTGACGGTGGGCAACAACGGATACAGCCAGTTCAAATCGTCATCCGAATAATTAATCACCCCGGTGAGCGCCCCTCGGGGGTCTTCATCCGCAAACATCTGGCTGCCGAGGCCCATCTGCTTTTCATTGTTCAGGCAACTGATGCGCTGCGCGCGCATCTTAGCCTTGCTCAACGCAGGCAGCAGCATTGCCGCGAGGATCGCAATGATGGCAATGACCACCAGCAGCTCGATCAGCGTGAATGCGCGCGTCCGGACGGACAACATTTGTGCTCTCATAACCTTGTTAAACCGGCCCTGCAAACCGGCTAATCTTAATTATCATACCCGATCCCTTGCGGCAAAAGAATTGTTACCCCCTAAAATGGCGGGGTGAAATGCCGGGGGGTTTAGTTTGGCATGGGCATCAACTCCGTGAACTCTAAAGCGAATTTTGTGGGCCTGCTCGAAGTCAAAAACCTGAAAGCCCATTTTTCCTGTGAAGCCCGGGAGGTTCCAGTGAGTCCAGAAATCGGTCAAGGCGGTGGACGGCGTGCGCTTCCGCATTTCCCCGGACGGGATGGTTGACCTCGTCGGCGAACGCCGCTGCGGCAAATCCAGGCCTGACCGTGAGCAAGGCCGGGTTATCGGCTGCATGATTGAGACGAGCGTGCTCGTCAGCGCCGCCGCGCACCTGGCGGAACTGGCGGACCATCTCGACATAGATGGAAATCTTCTGATCACGAACGACCCGTTTGCGGGTGTGACGGCGGAAAAAGGAATCCTCACGTTTGCCTGCGCCAAAGAAAAACGCGGACTGCGAGCCAGTCCGCACGGTTAAATCCGTCTTAGTTTTCAGTTTTTTTAAACAGAAGCTCAAAGCGGCGCACTGCTATGCAGCACCATCCACTTGCTGTCATTGGGGGAGGTGGCTCCAGAGGTTGCAGCGGGGGATGTCTTTCTTATGATCGGCTTGGTATTGGCATCAAGCCATTTGTGAATTTCAGCATGACCGTCAGCAAAAGAAAATCCACAGGCCCCATTGTGATAAGATGCCGGCACATCATCCCAAACGACCGAGGTTGTCAGATACAATGTCGCTGGTGGCATATACATGCCAAAAATGCAGTCGTTGATGCTGTCCGGATGTTCGTCCACAAACACCCAGGTTGTAGATGGACCCGGGGCAATAAAATCGGTTTCCTTGAGAAACACCCGATACGCGGAATTGCCGTAACCGGGACCCGTGGTCACCTCGATCTTGCTGCCGAGAAACGCATTCATCGAATAGCTCCGCACACGCGGGCCATTGGCAGCAGGTATGATGTCAGCGGGGCATTTATAACTGTTCAATGACTTGGACATATAGGAACCCAGTCCGCCATTGATGATGTATTGAACATTGGTGTTCTCATCACGCGTGCCCCAGTCCATCCAGCCGGTCACCCAACTGTTTGAGTTGATCACAAAAGCACCCTGGTTGATGACCAGCCGGCCGTTGTTGTCGCCCGTATACATGATGTTGGCCACCATCAACTGCTTGAGGTTGTTGACACAACTGATGCCATACGCCTTGGCCTTGGCTTTTGACAGTGCCGGGAGAAGCATGGCCGCCAGAATGGCGATGATGGCAATAACCACAAGCAACTCGATCAACGTGAACCCCCTCCGGCTGCCAAAGGAAAACCCAGATCGCTTGGTATTAGATGATTCAAAATGTTTCATTTTTTGAGTTCCGCAGGCATCCCGCTCAAAGGATGCCTGCGGGTTTGCAATCAACGCTGTTCAATAGGTTCTTCGGATCCTATAAAATTGCGTCGGGCCGTTCAGTGTCCGGGTGGCGCTGAAAGTGCCGCTGGCCGGGGAAGTGATCGTTGAACTCACATCAATGTAGGGGCCATTGACCACCGACGCCGATTGCAGCACGAACTGGCCGGGCACGTCGCCCGCGTTGCCGTTGAACTTGATGGTGACATTGCTCGCATCATTTGTGATTTGCGTAATCACCGGGCTGGCGAGGCTGATCACCCGGGCGTTGGCATAAATGACCGAGGCGCCGGCGTTGCCGATGGAATCGAAGGCATCGCAATAACCCAGCATGATGTTACCACTGGTGTAAGGCGTGGTATTGGTGTAGGAGAAAATCACAGTCTGGTCAATCTTCCATGTAATGACGCCATTGACCTGGCTGATTTCCACATCCGCCCAAGTATTCGTGGTGGAACCGTAATCGTTGGAGGGGACGCCACCGACAGAATATGGCGGAAGCTTAAATATGCTGGTCAGTGTCGAGGCGTTCCGGCCCGGGGTCAGCGAGGTCGGGTTGTTGCCGGTGTTGGGGGCACTATAGACCACATAATCACCCAGGGCGGCACCATCCGCTTCCAAATCGTAAAAGATACCATCGAACGTCCAGCCAGCCGGCACACCGCCGCTGCTGTTGCGGAACCAATTGGTCATGGTGCCGGAGTGATTGATGCCGAAAAGCGCGTATTCGGTCTGGCCGCTGCTATTATTTTTGGTCAGGAACATGTCGAAGCGAAGGGCATAGTTGCCGCTGAAGCTCTGCCCTATCGGATATAAATTCAACGCCGCTGCCGCTAACGTGGCATCGTCTTTGTTGACTGTCATATACAGTCCGAGCGTTGCGCCGCCGGCCGAGTGAGGGGCCGAAGGAATTCCCAGCACACTATAGTCGAATGGCCAGGTGCCCATGCCTTGAGATGTTTGATTTATTCTAAAATCATTATCGGGAGCGCCGGCAGTGGTGGCGAATAGGTTTGTCCAGTTTGCCGAAGTGTCAGTGCTGAAGCTGTCCGACCACAGCACGGTTTCTGCCGGCAGGTCGGAATCCACGACGGTGACGGTTCCAGTCGAGGCTGGCGTGCCCACGTTATAGCCTGTTCCACTGGCCGCAGTGGCGGTGATGGTCAACGGGCCGGTCACCATGCCGTTATGGATTGGGTAAACTTTGATGTTCGTGCTGATTAGTCCCGGCGGCAAATCTATGACTGCCGAGTCGTAATAATAATCGGTTCCAGCGGTCGCCGTGCCACCGAAGGATATGTTCACCGCCCCAGTTAGATCCACACTAACGTCGCCCAAACGTGAGACTTTGAACCGCGCATAGTCGTTGGTCCGTTCATACATCTGCGCATCCAAATTGGTGATGGTTATGGCCGGCGTGGCGGTGTTGGTGATAAATACCGTGGCATTGGCCGGAGAACTGACTGCATAACCGGTCCCGCCTGCCAATGCCAGTATCACCGTGGTTAAGGGTCGCGCCACGGCGTCAACCACAGGAATTATGGTGATGTTGGTGGTCAAGGCGTTGGCGGCAAATATAATGGTATTGGCGGCGTTGGGAGTGATCCCGGCTGGAGAAATGGTGTATTCGCCGGGGTAATTGGTCGCGGAACCGCCGAGACTAAAGCTGACTGTCAGCGGGAGATTCAGATTTTGACCGGCGCGCGAGATTGTAAACAGACCCGGGAGCGGACCGGACTGCGAGGCCCCATTGGTGACGGCCGTGACGCTGACGGAGGTGGGCGGCACAATCAACTGAAAGGATCCGTTGGTTCCACTGACGTCGTTGGACGTAATGCAGGTGGTGGTCAGGCCCAAGGAATAAACCCGCAGGCTGTCGCTGTTGCCTTCCACTGTATAAACATTGTCAGCCGCGTCAAAAGCCACACTGCGGTTGATGGCATTCGGAGCGGTGTATTTCGTTATCGTGGAATTATCGGGAATACCGTTGGTCAGCCGCACCAGCACCCAGTTGGCGGCGATGCCGTTTCCAAACACGATATAGTTGGTGTCGGCTGATACCGCCACCCCGTTGATATTGATGCTTTGAGAAACGAAACAGTCGTTGGTGGGATTGGTTGAGCCATAATTGTTATTGGTAACCCCGCCGGTAGCCGGATCAGAAGATGCCCACAGCAAATTTGCCGGAACGTTGTTGTCATATACCCATAGATTGTTATTTCCTCCCGCTATGCCGCTATTGGCCGAACGGGGATAGCTGACATAAACATAGCCGTTTGGTCCTACAAAAAGGTCTTCAGCTACAGCATTAAGTCCAGGAGATCCTCCAAAACCCGGTTGGCTGTTGGTTACAACAATCACAGGGTCAGCGCCCCAGACATGCGTGCTATCAATCGGTCCGCTGCCGATGTTGTAACGCAGAACGCTTTGATAGCCGCCCGCCTGATTGGTTGCGTAATAATTATACATCATGCAGGTCAGCGTCAAATCACCGCCAGCCAATGAGCCGGTGACAAAAGGCTTGGTTTGGCAAGGGCCGGAATTAGTAGCGGTGCCGCCCGGTGCATTTTGTGATGTGCCGATCCAGGGAAACATTTCAATCGGCGTTGTCAGGTCAGGATTAATCATCCACACCGGGTCGCCCGCCACAGTTGTCGTGACACCTGAACTGTCGCCAACATAAACTTTGTTGTCTTTCCCCACCCATACCCGATATGGGCCGAAAGTAGTGCTGCTGCCCCACCATTGGGTGCCACCTACAGGAAAGCTGGCTTTGAGAGGCAGGGAATTGGTGGCAAACCCCAAGGCATCCGTGTAATCCGGGTTTAGTGCGTAAAGCCCCTTGTAAGAGGCCCGGACATTTATGCCACTGACGGTAGAATTGGGGGAAGCGTTGACAACATAAATGCGCCCAAAATATCTGTCCTTTGGGTTGGAGTTCACCGCCACGCCACGCGGACCAAAGAAGGACAGGTTGGTGCTCGAATTTCCCAGGGTTGGTGTCGGGCTGATCTGGCTGGGAACGCCCGAGCCGGTTTTTTTCACAACGATTTGATAATTGGTGTGCGCTCCCAAACTGAAAGAGTTCACGCCCACATTCGTCTGTCCGAGTGCGCTCAAATTGTTGGAGACCGTGCCGTTGTCGAAGAGGACGTAGATGCTGGTCACGTTCGATTCATTCAAAAAGAACTTGATGGTTCCAGCGGCATTCGTGATGCCAGAGGCATACGGCGTCGCTTGCAGGGTTTGGGTGAAAAAGACTGTCGCCACCGTGGCGGCGGCAAGGCACAGACTGGAAAGAATTTTTGACGGCTTCATTTATGGCTCCTGTTTCTTGGTTTGGGTTTGTTGCACGGCACACTTTTTTAGGTTTCCTAGCGCAATTTACTACTTTTATTCCTTGATGCTAATTATTTTCTCAATGGGTTTTAATTCAAGTGAAAATTTACCCCCCGTTTGGGGGGAACTGCGGCAGAGCCGGCGGCGGCGGCGGCGGCGATCTGCGGGAGGAAATTAATTTATTTCGCATCGTTGTCCTGCGGTTTCAAAGCGCCGGAAACCCCTTTGAAATCAAAGTTTCCCACCGCCTCCGCCGCGAGGGTGCCCAGCGTGCGCCGCAACGCGATCACGCTGCCCGCCTCCGTCGGATGATTCCGGTTCGACAAAAAAATCACAAAGGTTTTGGAGAACGGATCAATCCACAGCGAGCCGCCCGTCCAGCCGGTGTGGCCGTAGGAGCCGACTGGAAAAATCTCGCCGCGCGGGCCGCTGAAGCTTGAATCAATGTCCCAGCCCAGCCCGCGCCGCGCAGAAATTGCCGGCGGCGTCTGCACGCCCGTCATCAACTGCACGGTCTCCGGCCGGAAGATCCGCACGCCGTCCAGTTCGCCGAGGTTGAGCAACATTCTCGCGTAGCGCGAAAGATCGGAAGCCGTCGTGAACAACCCGGCGTGTCCCGCCACGCCGCCCATGTGCCGCGCCGTCGGGTCGTGCACCACGCCGCGATATGGAACGCGCTGGAGTTCACGCTTCAGCGTGCTTCCCGGCCAAGCTGAAGCTTGAACTCCAACGTCCACCACCTCCGTCGGCGCGATGCGCGGCAATTTTTCCGGCGGCGGCGAAAATCCCGTGTCTGTCATTTTCAACGGCTGAAAAATTTCACGCCGCACAAAAATTTCCAGCGGCGTCCGGCTCACGCGCTGGACAATTTCACCGAGCAGGAAAAAATTGATGTCGCTGTATTTGAAAGCCGTGCCGGGCTGGGACTGCAATTTGATCGCGCACGCTTTCTTGATCGCCTCGGCATGGCCGTGCCAGTCCGTTTTCGTTTCGATGTCCGGCGGCAGGCCGGAAGTGTGCGTCAACAATTGCCGGACAGTCACCAGCTCCTTGCCGTCGCCGGTAAATTCAGGAAGGTAATTTGTCACCGCCGCATCGAGCTTCACCTGGCCGCGCTGGATCAGCAGCATCACGGCGGGCGTGGTGGCCACGACTTTGGTGAGCGAGGCGGCGTCAAAAATCGTGTCCTCGGTCATCGCCTCGCGCGCCGGCACGAGCGCGCGGCGGCCGAACGCCTTGTGATACGCCGTGCCGCTGCGCTCCAGCCACAGCACGCCGCCGGGACATTTGTTGCTGGCGATGGCCAAATTGATTGCGGCATCCATCGCCGCCAGTTTTTCCGCGCGGAAAACTTGGGTGATTGGCGGTCTGGTTGCGCAACCGGCAACCAGCAGCACCATCGCAAAAATAAAAATTGTTTTCCTCATAAAATCACGGCGGCAAAAAATCCTGTGGCGGCGGGCATCCTGCCTGCCGTAGAGCCGTGGCTTCCAGCCCGGCGGAAAAACTTTCAACAACCAAGAAACAATTAAGCGAAGGATGGCTTACAGGCTTTGTCCTTTCGTTGCTTGGTTGCTCAAAACAGTTCGGATGATTTCTTCCGGGCGGCTGGAAGCCGCCCTCTACGTCAGGCAAGATGCCCGACGCCACATTCTCACCGATACAGCAAAAACGGCGCGCGCAATCTGGCAAACTCCGCCAGCCCCGGCGCAAACCCGGCCACGATTTTCTCCGCCGGCTCGCCGCGCTCCAGCGCCTCGCGCACGGTGGACGTTCCCATCACCTTGTCGAAATAGCCCGCGTGCAACTCCAGCTTGTCGCCGCAAGTTTTTTTCACGACCGACAGGATGGCCAGCGTCGTGGCGATGGACTGGTAGGCCGTGCGATCCGTGACGTGCAACTGGCAGCCGCCGCATTGCTCGCCTTTGAACTTCGAGAACGTCGGCGTGAACCACACCTCGCGGAATTTCACGCCAGGCAGATTCAGTTCGTTCAGTTTTTTCGCGAGCAGAAAACCGTCAATCCACGGCGCGCCGAACATTTCAAACGGCTTCGTGGTGCCGCGGCCTTCGGACAAATTGCTGCCCTCGAGAATCACCTGGCCGGGATAAACCGTCGCGCTGTCGAGCGTCGGCAGATTGGGCGACGGCAATGTCCATGGCAGCGACGTTTCATCGAACCACTCGGCGCGCGTCCAGTTTTCCATCGGCACCACGGTGAGCTTCACTTTCTTCTTGAGGAATTTTTCGTTGAACAACTGCGCGAGTTCGCCCGCCGTCATGCCGTGCCGCAGCGGAATGGGATACAACCCGATGAACGAACTGTGCGCGGGGTATTCGAGGATCGGTCCCTCCATCGCGACGCCGTTGATGGGATTGGGCCGGTCCAAAACGATGAAGGGAATGTCCGCGTCTGCCGCCGCCTGCATCGCGTAGGCCATCGTGGCGATGTAGGTATAGACACGCGTGCCGACATCCTGCAAATCAAACACCATCACGTCCACGGACTGAATCATGCCGGCCTCGACCTGTTTGCCCTCGTGCTTGGTGTCGAACGTCCGCATATATTCGTCAATGTTCGTCATCATGTCGGCGGGCGGCTTGTGCGTCTGGCCGTAGAGGCTGAACACCGGCAGCTTGAAATGCTCGTCATAATAGAACGCAACATATTCGCCGGCCTGCGCGTTGCCGCGAACACCGTGCTCCGGGCCGTAAAGCGCAGTAAGCTTCACGTCCGGATGCGCGCGGAAAATTTCGATGATGCTGTCGAGCTGGCGGTTGAGGCCGGTAGGATTGGTGATGAGGCCGACGTGTTTGCCGCGCACGAGGCCGGGATGTTTTTCAAACAGGACTTCGACGCCGAGTTTCACCGGGGGATGTGTGGAGGATTTTTTTGGCATAGTTTGGCAGCCGGCCAGCAGCGCGGCAAAAACACAAAGTAAAAATGTCCGGGCGTTCATTGGTTTTGCAGGCAGCTAGATTTAAGAAATTGGCCGAATGTGCCGCGCTTGGCAACCACGTCGTTGTGGGCCATGCCGGTGTGGAGGAAAACAATTTTGTTCGTCCGCAAATTCTCCGGCACAGCGTTCGTGTCCTCGGCGGCAAAAAAACTGACGCCGTTGGTTAGGAAGAACGCCATCAGTGTTTCCGATTCGGCTTTCGTCCCGCCGTGGCCGGTGTAGATGTCCAGCAGCCGTCCATGCTCGTTTTTCTGCCACGCCACAAAGTTTTCCGTGCCGCCGTAAAGCGCGTCGAAGAGCCACGCCTCCTTGATTTTGTCAGCCATCCCGCCGTGATCCAGAATCGCCGCCATGACGTGATAGCCGCCGCTGTGGCCGGACAAAATCACGCTGCCGATTTGCGGAGCGCCGGCCTCCGGCACGGCGCGTTTCAGGCCAGCGACGAGCCGGGTCGGAGACCGGCGTTCCAAATTTTCCAGCGCGCCGCTCGCGAGCAATTTTTCCATCGCCTCGCCCATGAAAATCTTGAAACCATTGGTGTCCTCCAGTTTTCCACCAAAGGAATCCGAAGCGTTGTGCGGGCCGGCCGGCACGATGAGCACCGCGTTCCGGCCGCTGTCGCAAAACTGTTCGATCAATTTATATCCAGCCAGCGTCCCGGCAACGGTGTTGCCCCAGCCGTGAAAGTGGACGACGAAATCAATCTTGTCCGTGGCGTGAAAATTTTTCGGGATGAACATCGCCACGGTGCGGTCGGAATAATGTTCCGCCGCCGAAAAAAAATTGGTGCGATACTTGTGGCCCTCGGCGCGCGCCGGATGCGGGAACGGCGCGGTGACGAACTGCGTGACGATCAGTTTTCCAAGCGCGGCATAATTCGCCGGCCACGCTTCCGCCGCGCGGCCGCCGGGCGCGGCCAGCACCAGCGCGGCGGCGAAAACAATTTTGCACCGGACGTTGAAAGATTTTTTTGCGTTCACGATGGACAGGGCTGCCGACGGACGATTCTGCAAGCAGCGACGCCACCACGCCACCCCCAAAATTAGTCCCCGCCGGTGTCCCCCGTGCCGTTGACACATCAGGCCGGTTTGTTAGGTTGCCACCTGCGGGCGAACCCCAATTTTATAATGATCATCGGCGTCCCCAAAGAAATCAAGGAGCAGGAGTATCGCGTGGCGTTGCTGCCCAGCGGTGCGTATCAGCTCATCAAGCGCGGCCACACCGTCGTGGTTGAACGCAGCGCCGGCATCGGCGCGGGCTATCCCGACTCGGAATATGAGGTGGCGGGCGCAAAACTGGCGACCACCCACGCCGAAGTTTTTGCGCAGGCTGACTTGATCATCAAAGTCAAAGAGCCGTTGCCCGCTGAATTGCCGTTGCTGCGAGGCGGACAAATTCTTTTCACCTACCTGCATCTCGCCGCCAGCAAGCCGCTCACGGAGGCGCTGATGAAATCCGGCGCGACGTGCATTGCGTATGAAACCATCGAGGTGAACCGCCGTCTGCCGCTGCTCGAACCGATGAGCGAAATCGCCGGGCGCATGAGCGTGCTGGTGGGCGGCTATTTTCTGGCGAAACATTTTGGCGGCAGCGGCACATTGCTCGGCGGCGTGCCGGGCGTGCTGCCGGGCAAGGTCGTGGTCCTCGGCGGCGGCGCGGCGGGCGTCAACGCGGCGCGCATGGCGCAGGGCCTCGGCGCGGACGTGACGATTCTCGAAGTGGACCTGGAGCGGATGCGGTTTCTCGACATCACGCTGCACACGGCGCACACGTTGTATTCGAGCGAATCGCATCTGCTGGAACTGATGCCGACGGTGGACCTGCTCATCGGCGCGGTGCTGGTGCCGGGCGCGAAGGCGCCGAAACTGATTTCCCGCGAGATGCTCCGCCGGATGCGGCCCGGCAGCGTGCTGGTGGACATCGCGATTGACCAGGGCGGCTGCGCGGAAACTTCGCGCGCCACGACGCATCACGATCCGGTCTATGTCGAGGAAGGCGTGACGCATTATTGCGTGGCGAACATGCCCGGTGCCTACGCGCGAACCGCCACGCAGGCATTAACGAATGTGACGTATCGCTATCTCGAAACGCTCGCGGATTTCGGCGTCGAGGAAGCCTGCCAGAAAAATCCCGCAATCATCGGCGGCATCAATGTCAAAGCCGGCAAGGTGACGCACAAGGCGGTGGCGGAGGCGCATGGGCTGGCGATATGATAGATTAAGCCGTCATGCCTGCCGCGTTAAGTAAATTTCTCGCGCTGAATTTCGTCCAAAAAATTCAGCGCGCAGTTTTTTTGATTTTGATGCTGTCGCTGGCGGCGAACAAGGTTTTTGCGCAGCGCCCGTTGGGGACGGATGTTTCCAACTACCAGCCGAGCATTCTCTGGCCGCCCGTGAAGAGTTCCGGCGTGTCCTTCGGCTGGACCAAGGCGACGGAAGGCACCACTTACACCAGCCCGTCTTTTGTCGCGCACGAAACCGGCGCGAAGAACGCCGGTGTCTTCATCGGGGCGTATCATTTCGCGCGGCCAAGCTCACACCCGAACATCACCGGCGCAAACAGTGCGGACACCGAGGCGAATTTTTTCTGGAGCGTCGCCAGTAATTACGTCAAGGGCACCGGGACTTACCTCGTGCCGATGCTGGATTGGGAGGACACCGGCGTGACCGTCGCCGCCGGCTTCACCACCACGGCGATGTCACAGTGGGTCAACCAATGGTGCAACACGGTTTCCAATCTCGCGAAAGCAAGCGGCGTGACCATCAAGCCCGTCGTTTATACCGGCACCTGGTTTTCCACGCCCGGCGGCACATATCCGGGACTGAATTCCACCGTGACGAACTGGCCGGTGTGGATCGCCTCTTACAACGGTCAAAATGTCCAGTCGGGCGGCCCGAGTTCCACGACACCGTGGCCGACGTGGAACATCTGGCAATACTCCGACACCAACTGGTCCGGCGGCGACGCCGACGTTTTGAAAGGGAGCTACACCAATCTCGATGCGTTCGTCATCGGCGGCCTCCCGCTCACTCCCAACATTGTCGCGCAGCCGCTCAATCATCGCGCCACCGACTCCGGCAGCAACGTGACCTTTGTCAGCACCGCCTACGGCTTCGGCACTTTGAAAAATCAATGGACGCTGAACGGAACCAACCTTCCCGATGCCACCAACGCCACGCTGAACCTCGTCAATGTGCAGCCGGCCAACTCCGGTTTCTACACGCTCATCGTCACCAATTCCAGCGGCAGCGTGACCGGCGCGCCGGTTTCTCTCCTCGTTTTTCCGCAGCAAGCAACCGTGTTCGCCGACAACTTCGATTTGAACTCCGCGACGAACTGGGTGCTGAATAAAAGTTCCACGGACACGCTGGTCACTTTTAGTTTTGATTACTCCACGCTGGGAATTCCCTCGGCGCCAAATTCCGGCGGCACGAAGCTCGGCCTGCAGATGAAGGCCAACCTCACCAATGGAGTTGTCGCCGCGCTTTCACTTTCGCCCACGAACAAAAGTTTCTCCGGCGACTACCGCCTGCGTTTCGACGCGTGGATCAACGTCAACGGCCCGCTCACAAATGGCATCGGCTCCACGGAACTGCTCACGGCCGGCATCGGCACTTCCGGCACGCGCACCGAATGGAACGGCAGCGGCTCGACGGCGGATGGATTTTATTTTTCCGTGAACGGCGACGGCGGTTCCGGCGACACCGCCACGGGAACCGCCGACTACAACGCCTATGTCGGAACCGCCGTCCAGCTTGCCACCACCGGCGATTATTGGGCCGGCACGGACACCACCGCTCGCGGCAACGGAAATTTATATTACAACGCCGTCTTCCCCAGCAGCCCCGCTGCTCCCGCCGCGCAAAAGGCAAGTTATCCCCAGCAGACTGGCACGCTCGACCCCGGCACGTTCGGCATGGCGTGGCATGACGTCATTGTCTCCAAGCGTGGCAGCACAGTGGACTGGGTGGTGGACGGCGTGCGCTTCTGCACGATTTCCAACGCCACCTTCACCGCGAGCAATGTGTTCGTCGGTTTCTGGGATCCGTTCCCGTCACTCTCGTCGAACAACGTCATCAACTTCGGCCTCGTGGACAATGTGCGCGTGGAAATGCCCGCCGTCGCGCCGGTGTTCACGCTGCAGCCGGTGGCGCAGACGGTGAAGCTGGGGACGAACGCGACGTTCACGGCTGCCGCGAGCGGTTTGCCCGCGCCGAATTTCCAATGGCGGTTTAATGGGACAAATATTTTTGGCGCAACGAATTCGACTTACGCGCTCGCCTTCGTCGCGGCGACGAACGTGGGAAATTATTCCGTCATCGCGAGCAACTTCATGGCTTCCGTCGCCAGCACGAACGCCGCACTCGCGCTGGTCGCGCCGGTCGCCGCGCAGTTCTCCGCCATCAGCGTGAATGGCGGCGCGGCGCAGATCAGTTTCACCGGCGACGCGTTTTGGAACTACACGATTGAAACTTCGACAAACCTGACGAGCTGGAGTGCGCTGACGAACCTCACCAGCACCAACGGCGTTTTCAATTTCACCGCCGGTGCCATCACCAACAGCCCGCAGCAATTCTACCGCGCCCGCGTCGGCCCGTGATGCGGCGCGCCCGTTCCGTCCGGTGGTGGAGGAAACATTCAACGCTCAACATTCAACATCGAACATTCAACGCTGCGGCAGTCCGTCTCCTTGGACGTTGGAAGTTGAATGTTGAACCGAACCCATGCAGTCTGAATTCAACGCAAAGGCGCAAAGAGGCAAAGACGCAAAGCTGGGACAGGAAAACATCAAGGAGGCGTTTGGTGGCTGACACACACTCAACAGTGTCGCCAGACCCGACTGCAACCAGATTCAATTCCTTTGCGCCTTTGCATCTTTGCGCCTTTGCGTTAAAAGTCTTCTGCATCGTTCCGGTTGAATGTTCCCTCTTTCCGCCAAAACGCATTGCCGTCCGCCGCCGGAAAATTCACCATGGCCGTGTGCAGGAAATCTGGCAGACCCAAAACATCATCGCCCACACGCAGACGCTCGCGCGCAACCTGAAACATTTCACGCAACGCGACCTGCTGACGGCCGTTGGAGTTCAATCCCGCGATTTGCGGGATTGTTCGGGCGGCACGCTAAAGCGTGAACTCCAACATGCCGCGGAGCAGATCTTCCACGCGCCGTTCATCCTCGTCTCGCACGGCACGGAAGCCGACCCCATTTTGAACTACGGCAACGCCGCCGCGCTCGCGCTTTGGGAAATGTCGTGGGCCGAACTCACGCGCACGCCGTCGCGCCTGACCGCCGAGGCGCCCAACCGCGAGGAGCGCGCCCGCCTGCTCGCCGCCGTCACCGCGCGCGGTTTCATTGACGATTATTCCGGCATCCGCATCTCCAAAACCGGCCGCCGCTTCAAAATTTCCCGCGCGACCGTCTGGAATTTAATTTCTGAAAACGGCCAGCCGTGTGGTCAGGCAGCAATGTTCGACCGCTGGGAATTTCTTTGAGGTTTGCCCGGTGAAGTTTAAGCTGGCCGGAAATTTGTGAGCGTAGCCGAAAAAAATCCGTCTCCGGACATCCTTGAAGCGCGCGAGCGTCGAACCTGTCCGTCCCTTTCCCTGCTCACGGCCATTTTACTGACGCTGCTCATCGCCGGATTTCATTTTTATTTTCTGCTGCACGCCGGCGGCTTCTGGCGCGACGAGGTCAATCTCCTCAACGTCGCCAATCATCATTCGCTCGCCGAGATGACCCGGGATTCTTTTCCCGTGCTGATGCCGCTGCTGGTAAAATTCGCGTGTGCGTTGGGACTGGAGTCCGACGACATCTATCTACGGCTTCTCGGAACCGTCATCGGCCTGGGCAGCGTCGCCGCCTTGTGGCTGGCGGCGTGGACCGCGCGCCGTTCGCCGCCGCTCGTCAGCCTCGCCTTGTTCGGCTTGAACAGCACGGTCATCTCGTTTGGCGATTCGCTCCGGCCCTACGGGCTGGGCAGTTTGCTGATCGCGTTCACGCTCGCCGCCGCGTGGTGGTTCCTGAAAAAAACTTCCTGGCCGCGCGCGGCGGTCGTGGCCGCGCTGGCGGTGTTGAGCGTGCAGGCGCTCTATCACAACGCCGTGCTCATCGCGGCCATCGGTCTTGGCGCGGCGGTGGTTTGTGCCCGGCGCAAAGACTGGCTCGCGGTCGTAAAAATTTTGACGGCGGGAGCGGCGGCGGCAATTTCACTTTTGCCCTACGTTCCTAATTTTGTCGGGGGAAAAGATTCCAACGCCGTGCTGCGCACCGGAATTTCCTGGCCGCGTTTCTTCGGCGACCTGACCACCGACCTGGGCTTTCCGTGGCGGCAATATGTTTTCGTCTGGGGCTTGCTGGCGTTGCTGGCCGTGGTCTGCGCGGTGCTGGCGCTGCGGCACAACCTGCCGGCGGGCGACCAGCCCGCCGCCGCACTCCCGCCGGAGGAAGTGAACCTGTTCGCCGGAACCACGCTGCTGCTCGCCGCCGGCGGCTTTTTATTTTTTCTCTGGCTCACCGAGATGCCCGGCCAGCCCTGGTATTT
>JAYVCM010000091.1:0-3228 GCA_043749955.1 Limisphaerales bacterium
ACTCATACCATTTCTCAAAAACAATCGGCGCGTTGGCAGGGCGTCGCTGCCGCGACGCTGACGTGAATCACCGTTGTTGCGGGGAAGCGGCGCGGCAGCACCGCCCTGCCAGCCGCCAATCTGCCGTTTGTCATTGGGAAATGGTATCAATCCCTTGGCGCCTTTTGTGCCTCCTGGTGGCTGATCCAAATGCTTTTTTTAGGTTTACCATGACGGGCATGATGGGCATGAAGAAAAACGCCATGGGCTTCATGCCCTGCATGGTTAAAAAAGCGGTGGCTTTCAGGCGAGCTTCCGCAGCTTCGTCACCCGGCCCACCTCGACCCACTCGACGACGAAAATGTTTCCGTCGTGGTCGAAATACGCGCTGTGCGGCGCGACGAATTTTCCGGGCGTGAAATGGTCGCGGGCCTGGTCGCGGACGCCCTGGTAGCTCGTGCCGTCGCCGAGATGCGCGAGCAGCTTGTTGTTCCCGTCAAACAACGTCACCCGCGATTCGAGGTCGGGGATGACCATCATTTTTCCGCGCGTGTGAAAATGGCACGGCGCGCGCAGCTCGTCGGTGACGAAATTGAGGTGCTGCCCGTCGAGCGTGAAATTTTGCAGCCGGCGGTTGCCGCGGTCCGCCACCACCAGCACCGGCGTTGCGCCGCGCGTATCCACCATCAGGCCGTGCGGACAGTCGGTCTTCCCCGCCTCCACCCCCTTGCCGCCAAAGCTGCGGATATATTTCGCGTCGCGGTCATATTGATGGATGAAACTTTTGCCGTAGCCGTCGGCCACAAAAAAATCGCCGTTGGGCGCGAGGGCGATGTTGGTGGGATTGAATTCGCCCGGCATCGTGTAACCGTTGCATTGTTCGGGCGCCCACTTGCGCCATAGTTCTTTTCCCTCCAGCGTCGTCTTGGCGAACAGGTGGCGCTTGGGATCGCACAGATAAAAAAATTCCCCGCTGCCCTCGCGGCTCAAATGCAGGCCGTGCGCGCCGCCCTTGTAATGTTTGCCCCACGAGCGGATGAATTTTCCGTCGGAATCAAAAACCACCACGGCGTCATCAATCGTCGCGTCCTTGCCGACGGTGTGCTTGATGTGGATGTGGCCCTGCGCGTCCACGGCCACGCCGTGCGTGTTGCCGTAGGCGTGGCCGGCGGGCAGTTCACCCCAGTCGTGGATGACTTCGTATTGATGTTCGCCCTCGCCGATGACGGGCAGCTTGTTTCCGGACTTGTCGCTGGCGAGCACAAACGGCGCGGCGGCGAGCCACGTGGCGGCGGCGCCGGAACGCTGGAGGAACTGGCGGCGGTTCAAATGGTTTTGGTTCATGGGATTTTTGGCGGATGATTTGTCAAATCATCTTAAACCGGGACGCCAAAGTCCAGTTTCAGCTTTTGCGGGCAGGGTTCTAAGCCGGAACGATGCCGAAGACTTTTTAACGCAAAGGCGCAAAGGTGCAACGACGCAAAGGAATGGAATCCGTTTCCATTCCGGTATTGGCGGCACTGGTTGGTGGGTATCAGCACCCCACCAACTGATGGAGATTTCTTTGTCCCAGCTTTGCGTCTTGGCGGCTTTGCCCGTCCTCCGTAGCCGCACTGCGGAGGGTGGACGCCTTTGCGTTGAACTCCCACCGCATGGCTTCGGCTAAGAGCCTGTCTGAAAACCTCGGAGAGTTCTGTATCGTCCTCGACCAGCCGCAGCTAGTCCCGGAATTTTGACGCACCAGAATGTTGTGGGCGTGCTGCGGCTGCTCTGCGACACATCCGGCAATGTCGCCAGGCGGAGCTGCTGTGCGCGGAGCAGGTGTGATTGGTCTCGCATGGACGAGCGGCCAAAACTCAACCGTGGTTGGGCCGGGGTGAGAATTCCCCGAACTGGAATTTCGCGCATTGAACCCCGGAACCGGAGCGCGGCTGTGTGCGGGCGTGGGGGCACCAGTCCCGCTCGGAGCGGGATCGCCGGGCCACACTTGCTGCGGCTGGTCGAGGACGACACCGCCGCGCTCCGAAACGGCCGGTTCATGGTGAGGGCGGTCGTTGGTGCCTAATCTGATCCGGCGAGGGTCAATCGCCGACCTCCAACTCAATCGCGCCCGGTTCGATCCGCAGACTTTTGACCCCTTTCAAAATTGGCGTTCCATTGTGTTCGCCCATCGCCTCGCCCAGCAGATTTTCGCCTTTGATTCCCCCCAGCCACTCCTTCGGCAGGCTTAGTCCGAAGACCGTTACATCTTCCAAGATCGCAACCGGCGCGGCCCCGTTGGTCAGCGACACGCGGAAACGTCCGCGCGCCCGGAACATCTTCCCGCCCACGACGGGAACGTCCGCCGGGATGGGTGCCGTCACATAGGCGTTGATGGCATCGCGCCCCAGTTCCAGCCGCACGGTTTTTCCCAGGTCGGTGTTGGCGTTCAACAATCCGTTCAGTTCCCGTTCCGTCAGGCGCAGCACTTTTGACCCGGGCACATAAGGCCGGTCCGGTTCCGGCTTGGTGGCGGCACTTTCCGCGATCGTCGCGCGCGGAGCATCGCCGGGCTTCCCGCCGAGGCGCTCCAGTTTTGTTTCCACGACGGCCTTTTCCGCCGCCGACAACACCACCGGCTGGATCGGGCGCTGGATATACCAGACCGTGATGGCGACCGTCGCACAAATCACCAGCAACAGGACGAGCATCAATCCGCAGAGATAAAGCAGCCAGTGGCGGCGTTTCGGAACGGGCGTTCCGGCCGTGCCGCTGGCAGGCGGCGTGGTTGTGGGCGGGAGGTTCGGGTTCATATACAGACAACGATAATCAAGTTTGCCAATGTCGCAAGCCTGCGTCAGGACGGGCAGGCGCAAGCTCCGAACCCGCAGGCCCCCGCGCTGCGGGACTTGGCGCGGTTCGGAGACGCCCGACATTCGCGAAGCGTCTGGACTGCGGCCGGTTCACTGCCGCTTTTCTCCCTCGCTTGGCAATTTCAGTTTCCAATCTCCGGCTTCCAATTTCACCCATTCGCTTTTTGAAAAGGGAGTTGACACCTGTCGCAAGTGAGACTATAAAAAGTATCAAATGAGTGCAACCTTGGCAAAGCCGCCGGCAAAAAAAATCACCCGCGTGCTGGTCGCCCCCGGCAAAAGCCGCGCGTGGGGCGCCAACAAAAACAACGGCGTGGTCAGCTATTGTGTGCATGGCGCGACCGGCAAAATCCTGGCCTCGAATTTCACGCCGTCCAAGCTGATCGAAGCCCTCCGG
>JAYVCM010000092.1:0-5032 GCA_043749955.1 Limisphaerales bacterium
GTGATTCTCATGCTGCAACCGTAGCGAAATAAACAGCGATTGCAAAGGCGGGAATTGCGGCAGGCGAGACGCCCGCGCTTTCGCATCGCGCAATCGGCCTTCGTTTCCGACGGACGCTTGGCTTTTGCGGGAATTGTTTTAATTGCCCGGCGGTGTGGGTGGCGCAGGTGATTTCGACTCCGATTCCATCAGCGCCTGAAGCCCGCGATGATCCACTTTGCCAGTGCCGAGTTTTGGAATCTCCTTCACCGTTTTTATTTCGCGTGGCGTGCTTAGATTCGTCAAACCCTTCGCTTTGATGGCGTCGCGGATTTCGTCCAAGGTCAGCTTCGGTTCGTTGGTCACAGCGATGAGCGCTTCGCCCTTGCCCTCATCGGGGCGCGTGATGACGGCGACCTGGCAGCGCAAACCATATTGCGGAAACGCGCCCGCCAGCGCGTCTTCGACCGCCGAAAGGCTCACCATCTCGCCGCTCACTTTGGCGAAGCGTTTCAATCGTCCGCGAATGTGCAGGTAGCCGTCGGCATCCACGCTTACGATGTCGCCGGTGTCATACCAGCCGTCGAGGGCCAGGAATTTCGCGTTCGCGTCCGCGTTCAAGTAACCTTTCATCACGTTCGGTCCGCGCACGAACAGCCGTCCGCCTTCTTCCACGCCCTCGACCTTCTCCAGTCTATATTCCATGCCGGGCAGGAGACGGCCCACGGAACCGTTGCGCGGTTCGAGCGGCGTGTTGACGCTCACGCACGGGCCGCACTCCGTCGCGCCATAACCTTCAAGGATGCGCACGCCGTATTTCTGCGACCAAAGCAGCGCGGTGGCTTCCTGCAACTTTTCGGCGGCGGCGAACAAATATCGCAGACTGCGGAAGTCGTAGGGATGAGCCTTGCGCGCGTAGCCGTTCAGGAAAGTGTTCGTGCTAAGAAACACCGTGCAGTCGCGGTCGTAGATCACCGACGGCACCACGCGATAATGCAACGGCGAAGGATAGAGGAAAACGTATAACCCGCGCACCAGCGGCAGGAACGTGCCCACGGTGAAACCGAAACTGTGGAAGAGCGGCAGGCAGTTGAAGGCGCGGTCGCGATCGGTCAAATCGGCGACCGCCAGCATCTGGCGGATGTTGGCCAGGATGTTTCCGTGCGTCAGCTCAACGCCCTTGGGCACGCCTTCGGAACCGCTCGTGAAAACAATCACGGCAGTGGTGTTGGGAGATGGAGGATGGAGGATGGAAGATGGAAGATGGAAAACATGCCGGAGCAGCGTGAGAAATTTTCGGGTGCCGCTGATGCCGGCGCGCATGTCTTCGAGATAGATCACTTTGATGTCCGCTTGCACGAAAGCGTCCACGTTGAGCCGGGCGCGTTCAAGAAAAACGCGCGAGGTGACGAGGTGTTTCAGTCCGGCGAGTTCCGCGCACGCGAGCATGGTGGGCGTGCCCGAGGAGAAGTTAAGCATGGCGGGCACTTTGCCCAGCCGCCACAAGGCGAGGATGACCACCGGGGTGGCGTTGACGTTGGGCAGCAACAGGCCGACGCGCTCGCCACTTGAAACGATGCCGCGCAAGGCATGAGCGAGCACATCCACGCCCACCATCAGCTTCCGATAGGTCAGCGTCTTCAGCGTCGCGTCTTCGAGGATGATCTGGCCGGGAAGTTTGCGGGCCGTCTCCGCCACCGCCGAGAGAATATTCTGCGCGCCGAAAGTCGTCTCGACCTCGAACTGCTGCCGCACCATCTGGTCGCGCAGCCAGTTGGTCAGCAGCCCCCGCGCGCGGCCGGTGCTGACGTCCCCCAACGCAGGCGACGTCAGCGCGGCGCTGAAATGCGCGGTCACTTTTGGAAAACATTTTTTCCCGCCCGGATTGGGGGAATACGGCAGACGTCCGGCACCGCGCAAGTAAGCGGTGATTACCGTCGCCTTGGTTTTGAAAATTAAAAATCCGGTGCCGTCGAAAAGTTTCATCAAGGTGCCCGTGCGCGAGAGGCGGCCTTCGGCAAAGAGCACGAGCCGCCCGCCGCCTTTGAGAAATTCCGCCATGTGCTTCACCGCGTAAGGCGATCCGGGATCAACGGGCAAAGTGTAGTGGTTGACCATCAATTTCCGATGCAGCCAGCTCGTCTGCGCCGAGAGGCTCGACGTGACAAACTTCCAATCCTCCTCCAGGCAGACCCAGAGAAACAGCCAGTCAATCCAGGAGGTGTGATTCGGAATCAACAGCACCGGGCCGGGCGTCTTCAGCGCGTCCAGGTCGCAGGCCCGGAAGCGGAACAAAACCCGGAGCCAAAAGTGGAGGAAATTTTTCATGGTTGGGGGAAGTGCATCATCTGGGGGCGCGCACTTCAACCTAATTTACGCCTGGTAGGGTAACACCCCATCGCGCCGGCAAGGTTGCGTCTTCCAAGATGAAAACGATTCCATAAAATTCCACCCATGAAATCTGAAGCTCCCGCGACCGCCGCCCCGGCAATTCCAATTGCTGCCGAAAAACAAACCGCAGTTCGGAAACATAAGATTCCCCTGGCCGCCAAAATTATCGGCACCATTTTCCTCGCCGTGCTCGTGCCGGTTTATTGGCACGCCTACGGGCCGACGAATTTTTTATGGTTCTGCGATGCCGCCCTCCTTCTCACGGTGGCGGGCATGTGGCTGGAAAGTTCGCTGCTGATCAGCATGTGCGCCGTGGGCATTCTGCTGCCGCAATGCCTCTGGCTCGCGGATTTCGGCGGCCACCTGCTGGGATTTCATCTGCTGGGTCTCACGAGCTATATGTTCGATCCGCATCTGCCGCTGTTCACGCGCGGGCTTTCGCTGTTTCATGGCTGGCTGCCTTTCCTGCTGGTCTGGCTGCTGGGCCGCGTCGGCTATGATCAACGAGCTTTGTTGGCGTGGACCGCGCTGGCGACGGGCCTGGTGCTTGTCAGCTACTTTTTTACGCCGCCTGCCGGCGCGCATCCGGCCAACCCGAACATTCCGATCAACCTGAATTACGTTTACGGTTTCAACGAGCAGCAGCCGCAACACTGGGTCAACCAAAACCTGTATGTGATCCTGTTGCTGGGCGTGCTGTGGCTCGTCGCCTATCTTCCGACGCATCTGGTCTTGCGCAAAATCTTCGCCGCGCCACCGCTCGCGGCCGGACTGAAACATTGATTTCCAAGTTGCTTCCGGTCTGCCCGGCGGGGTTGAATTCACAAATCCTTTGTTAGGGTAACACCCCATGGCCCCGGCTCATTCTCCCGCGTAGGCTCACTGCATGAATGGAAAACTCATCCAAACCAAAGGCAGCCCATGTCACTGATTTCCCTCATCGTCACCCTGATCATCGTCGGCGTATTGCTCTGGCTGGTCAACACCTACATCCCGATGGACGGCAAGATTAAAAAAATCCTCAACGTCGTCGTCGTGATCTGCGTCGTGGTCTGGTTGTTATATGCCTTCGGCATTCTTAATCATTCAAACGACATCCGTGTCCCGCGGCTTCAGTAGGCAGCCACGGTCAAACGCAACAACGTTATGATGCCTCCCGCGCCCGTTGTTTCCTCCGGTGGCGTCACCCGCCCGAAGTTATGAACGCACGCGTTGAAGCGGTCGGCGGCAACCCCCGGCCCCGACCGCCTGTCGCCGGACGAATCCGGGCCGCCGCCTTTTCGTGGTCCGTGACGATGAACCTGCCAACGTTAAAACCAACCCGCCATCGCAGCGTCAGTTGCGGCTTGAGCGAACGGTGGGTGGACGCCCAACCATGAAGGCCAAAGTTTTTGAGGTCATTCTGCACCAGCTGCCCGCTGGCGCCTCGGCGGCGGGCGTTTTGGAGGAAATGCTCAACAGCTTTCTGGCGCAACAGCCCCAGTTGCGGGTGGTGGCCACGCACATGAACACCATTGTCGCGCCCGCGCCCGCGCCGGGCGCGACCGGGTCCGGCGCGGAATCCCGCCCGGAGCGGGACGCCATCGTCATTTTCTGCACGCTGTTTTACACGACGTAGCAAACGCATTGACGGATAAAGTTTCCCCGCCCAAACTCAAATCGTGAACCCCAAAAAAATAATTATGCAGCACCCCGGCGGGAAACCCCGTTCGGCGGAACAGGCGTTGAAGGTTTCCGAACTGCGCTACCGCCGGCTGTTTGAAACCGCGCAGGACGGCATCCTGATTCTCAACGCGGACAGCGGGAAGATTGACGATGTCAACCCGTTCCTGACGGCGCTGCTGGGCTACTCCCGCGGGCAATTGCTGGGAAACAAACTGTGGGACATTGTCCCCTTCAAAGACGTGGACGCGTCCAAGGCCGAATTCCGGGAGCTGCAACGTGAGGACTATGTCCGTTACGAGGACGTGCCGCTGGAAACCAAGGATGGCCGGGCCATCAACGTGGAATTTGTCAGCAACATCTACCAGGTCAACGGCGACCGGGTGGTGCAATGCAACATCCGCGACATCACGAAGCGCCGGCAGGCGGAGGAAAAGCTCAAGGCATACAGCCGTAAACTGCAGGTGCTTTCCCGCCGGCTGGTGGAGGTGCAGGAGACGGAACGCCGTAACATCGCGCACGAGCTCCACGATGAAATTGGCCAGGCGCTCACGGTCGCCCAGCTCCACCTGCAGGCGCTGCTGCAGTCGCCCGGCTCGAAGACGCTGGTGCCGCGGTTGAAGGAAAGCCTGGAGGTGATCGAGCGCGTGCTGGAACAGGTGGATGACATCTCGTTGAATTTGCGCCCGTCCATTCTCGATGATCTGGGGCTGGAACCGGCCTTGCGCTGGTTCACCGAACGGCAGGTGGCGCTCGTCGGGCTGCGGGCCACGTTCCACGCCGACCCGCTGGCGCAACGCCTGAATCCGATGATTGAAACGGGGTGTTTCCGCGTGGCCCAGGGAGCCTTGATGAATGTGGTGCGTCACGCGCAGGCGAAAACCGTGAGCGTGGAATTGCGCCAGCAGGCCGGGCAGCTTCATCTGCGCGTGCGCGACGACGGAATCGGATTTAACGTGGCCGCCGTGCGGGAGCTGGCCGTGCGCGGCGCCAGTCTGGG
>JAYVCM010000093.1:0-7029 GCA_043749955.1 Limisphaerales bacterium
GGTGGCTGGCGAACAGCGTAGGACAGGCGTCGCGCCTGTCTCTAATTTTTTGTCCGCCCTTTGAGATGGAGACAGGCGCGACGCCTGTCCTACCAAACCCAGTCATCACTTCATCCGCAATGAGCAGCGCGCCGTGGCTGCGCGCAATGTCCGTGACTTGCTGCAGCCAGCCGCCCGGTTGCGGAATCATTCCCGCCGCGCCCTGCATCAGCGGCTCAAAGACAAACGCGGCGTAGGGATTTCCCTTTTTCTTCTGCGTGGAAAATTTCTTTTCCACGAGGCCGACACATTCCCAGTTGCACTTGCGATAATTTCGCGCGTCAGCGCGCTCCGGCTTGGCGCGGTTGAACGGGCAGCGGTAGCAATACGGCGACATCACCTTGTCGGTCTTAAATAGCATCCCGCCATAGGCCTTGTGAAACAGGTCAACATGGCCGAGCGAAACTGCGCCAATCGTGTCGCCATGATAGGCGCCGTCGAGCGAGAGAAAGCGTGGCTGTTGGAGTTCAGGCTTTAGCCTGTTCCCCGGCAGCCTAAAGGCTGAACTCCAACCGCGGGTGCGCCGCGTGAATTCGTAAGCCAGTTTTAACGCCACCTCGAGCGCGGTGGAGCCGTCGTCGCTGAAGAAAACCTTTTCCAATTTACGATTTACGATATGCGATTTACGCGCCGTCTTGTCTTTTGAATCGTCAATCGTCAATGGTAAATCGCCAATTTCATTGCCCGCTTCGACTAATTTTTTAGCGAGCAAGGAAGCCGGCTCATTCGCAAAACCCAAAGCGGAACTGTGGGAAATCTTTTTCAACTGCCGCGTGATGGCGGCGTTGATTTTGGGATGCTGATGCCCGTGCAGGTTCGTCCAGATCGAGGAATTGGCGTCGAGATACTCGCGGCCCTTCAAATCGCGCAGCACCGCGCCTTTGCCGGCGACGATGACGATTGGCTCGCGCTTGAGCCAGTCGCGCATTTGCGTGAACGGATGCCAGACGTGGGCGTGGTCGAGCTTGGCAAGTTTGTTCATGGCGGCGTGATGCGTGATGCGTGATGCGTGACGGGAAGAGCGGTGCAGAGTTTTGCCGCGTCGTCCGCCGAATGGGCGGCGGTCAAGGTGATGCGCAGCCGCGCCGCGCCGCGCGCCACGGTGGGATAACGGATGGCGGGGACGAAAATATTTTGCGTGCGCAGTTGTGCTGCGGCGGCCACGGCTTCCGCTTCATCGCCGATGATCAGCGGGATGATGGCGCTCGTTGTAGGACAGGCGTCGCGCCTGTCTCCATTCTTTTTTAAGTTAGAGACAGGCGCGACGCCTGTCCTACATTGATGGATTCGCGCTGTCAGCAATTCGCGTAAACGTCCGCCTTCGCTGGTTTGCACAAGTTGAATGGCTGCTATCGCCGCCGCTGCGGCGGCGGGAACGGGCGCGGTGCTGAAAATAAAACTGCGCGCGCGGTTCACAAGGAAATCAACCAGCGCCCGGGAGCCGCAGATGTAACCGCCGCTCGCGCCGAGCGCTTTGCCGAGCGTGCCCATCTGGATTTCAATTTGATTGCCGACGCCAAGTTCGTCCGCCAGGCCGCGCCCGTTTTGACCAATGATGCCAGTCGCGTGCGCCTCGTCCACCATGAGCCACGCGCCGTATTTTTCCTTGAGCGCCACGATCTCGCACAGCGGTGCCGCATCGCCGTCCATGCTGAAAATAGATTCTGTGACGACGAGGGTGCGCCGTTGTTGGAGTTCACGCTTTAGCGTGTTCGGGGACAAGCTGAAGCTTGAACTCCAACGCAACTTGTCTTCGAGGTCGTTCAGGTCGTTGTGATCGAAGACGCGGAGTTTTGCGCCGGAAAGTCTGGCGGCGTCCACGATGCAGGCGTGAACCAATTTATCAATGATGATGATGTCGCCCTTGCCCACGAGCGCGGTGATGGTGCCGAGCGCGGCGGCGTAACCGGTGGAAAAAGTCAGCGCGGCCCCGGTCTTTTTGAAGGCGGCGAGCGCTTCTTCCAGTTCATGAAACGGCGCGAGCGAACCGCAGATAAGTCGTGACGCGCCTGCGCCTGCGCCAAATTTTTTCACGGCCTTGATCGCCGCTTCTTTCAACGCGGGATGATTGGTGAGGCCGAGATAGTCGTTGGAGGAAAAATTGAGAAAAGTCTGGCCGCCGATTTCGATGCGCGGGCCTTGGGCGGAATCCACGCGGCGCAGTTCGCGGAACAGGTTTTGTCCGCGCAGCGCGGTGAGGCGCAGGTTGAGTTCGGCATCGAATGAAGTCACGGGGGGAATTTACGATTTACGATTTAAGATTTACGAGCAAAAAGGGTTTACGCGCGTCATTCAAAGCGGTGCTGAAGCAACCGCAGTCCAGACGCTTCGCGAGGCTTCAAAGCCACTCGACATTCGCGAAGCGTCTGGACTGCGGACGGTTTACCGCCGCTTTTCTTCTTGTGGAAAACGATCATTTGTAGGGAACCGCCCAGCGGCCCTCGATCAGGCTGGCGGCGACAGGGCCGGAATGTTCGAGGACGGCTTCGGGCGCGCGGGAGAATTTTCCGGCGAAGGGAATTGCGATCAGATCCGCGAACGCGCCCTTGGACAGCTCGCCGATTTTTCCAGCCAGGCCGAGGGCGCGCGCGCCGTTGACGGTGGCCATCTGCAAAATTTCCGGCGGCGAAACGGATTTGTCGTGGTCAGCCAGCGTGCGCATCTCGGCGAACATATCCAGTTCGGGCTTTTGCTTTCCGGTTTTGCGCGTGGTGGCGAGGCTGTCGGTGCCGAGGCAGAGGTTCACGCCGGCGTTGGCGAGGCGGGCGCGCGGGAAGGGCTGGTGTCCAAAATAATCATGGCTGCGCGGGCAGTGGACGACGTGCGTCTTGTTTTTGGCGAGCAGCGTGGCGTCGCCGCGCGCGAGATAATTGACGTGGATGGCGAGAACATTTTCGCCGAGCAACTGGTTGCGGGCGAGGTGGGCGACGGGCGAGCCGTGGCCGCAGTCGGTGTTGTCGCGTTCGTTGCGGGCGAGCCAGTCGTGCATCCGGCCGCCGGCCTGCTGGAACATTTCAAATTCCTGCGCGGATTCGGCGACGTGGATGCTGACGGGTATTTTCCGTTTGCGCGAAATGTTGGCGGTGAGCCGGAGCAGTTCGGGCAAAGTGGAGTAGGGGGCGTGCGGCGACAGCGCGGCGCGATGGCGCGGATGGCGGAGCGAACTTATTTTCTCGACGGCTTCGCGGAGGATTTCTTTCGGGTGGCGGCGCGATTTGATGCCGGTCATTTCCAAAAAGGAAAACACGCGCAGCGGCGTGGCCTCCCAGACTTCCGGCAGCAGATCGGGCATGGCCTCGATGTCGGCCACGGTGGTGGTGCCGGTTTTCAAAAGCTGGTGCGCGCCGTGCAGCCAGGAGCGGGCGTAGTCGGAATAGTTCCAGTTGGTTTTGTGGGCGGTGATGGCGGCGATCCAGTCGGTAAAAGTTTTGGGCGGCGGCAGTTCGCCGGCCATGTCGGTGTAGTCGAGATGGCAGTGGGCGTTGACGAGGCCGGGGAGCAGGAGGACGTCGCCGAGGTCAATGGTCTCGTGCTGCGGGAGGCGGGAGGCGGGAGGCGTGAAGTTTTTCCACGGTTGAACGCTGCGGATTTTATTACCCACAATTAAAACCGCGCCGTCCTCGATGGGCGGCGCGGTGACGGGCAGAACAATTTTGGCGCGGAGGATCATTCCGGGTCGGCTTCCTGGCGCGAACGTTTCTTGCGGGCGGCATCCTTGTGCTTCACGGCTTTGCGCTTGCTGTGGCGTTTGCGGATCTGCTGTTCGATTTTTTTGGTGACGATGTCAATGGCGGCATAGAGGTCGCTCTCGCGGTCTTCGGCGAAGAGGTCGGGGCCGCGCATGGTGATGCGCATGGAGCAGCTGAACTGCATTTCCGGGGCGCGGGTCTTGTCGCGTTCGAGGGTCACGCGGGCGTCCACCGTCCAGCGGTCGAGATGTTCGAGTTTGTCGAGCCGGTCGAGGATGTGGTCTTCAATCGCCTTGGTGAGCGTCACGTTGTGGGTGGAGAGAATCAGTTTCATGAAAAAAAGATGCAGCGGTTGGCGGGTGAAATCCAGTTTTTACTTTGGCAAAAATTTCAAAGCGGCTTCCGTGCCAAATCTGCTTGTCGTTCGGCGGAGTTGGTCTATGCTCCCAACCTAAATGGCTTTTGGAATGCAACTCTCACAACGGCTCACGCAGTCAATGGTGCTGGCCCCGCAGCTCCAGCAGTCGCTGGCCTTGCTGCAGGCCCCCACGCTGGAGCTCAAGGCGCTGGTCGCCGCCGAACTGGAGCAAAACCCCGTACTGGAAGAAGTGCTGGACGACATGGAGTCGTCCGAAAAATCCGCCGCCGACGACAGCGACGCGCCCGCCGCCCCCGATCTCGCCGAACCGCCGGAAGACCTGCAGTTTGAATCCGCCACGGAAAAAAATTCCAACGATCCTATCGAGGCGGCGGATGATTTTCAGGTGGAGTTCGACAAGCTGGTGCAACTGGACCAGGACTGGCGCGATAATTTTTCCCAGGCGAGTTCGTCCATCCGCGCCACCACGGAGGATGAGGAACGGCGGCAGTTCATGTTTGATTCGCTGACGGCGCAGACCTCGCTGGCGCAGCATCTCATCGAGCAGGTGCGCGACACGAAGTTGAACGAGGAGGAGCAGGGGATCGCCGAGCTGCTCATCGGGAACATTGACGACTACGGTTTTCTGATGGCGACCCTTGACGAGCTGGCCGCCTCCACCAGCCTGCCGCCGGAAAAAATCTCCGAAGTATTGAAGGTGGTCCAGGGTTTTGAACCGGCGGGCGTCGGGGCGCGCGACCTGCGCGAATGTCTGATGCTCCAGTTGGAGCGCGCCGGGGAGACGGAAACCCTGGAGTATCGCATCATCCGCGATTTCATGGAGGCGCTCGGCAAACGCCGCATCCCGGAGATCGCGCGCGGCACCGGCCAGGACGTGGATGATGTGCAGGACGCGCTCGGGCGGATTGGCCGGCTGGAACCGCGTCCTGGACGCGCCTTTCAATCCGTCATCGAGCAATACGTCGCGCCCGAGGTTTTTGTCCAGCGCAACGGCGATGATTTCATCGTCACCACCAACGACGGGCAGATTCCGCACCTGCGCATCAGCAACGTCTATAAAGATCTGATGGCCACCGGCGCGGACAACGCCGAGGTGAAAAATTACATCCGCGAAAAAATCCGCGCCGGAAAATTTCTCATCAAGAGCCTGCAGCAGCGGCAGTCCACCATTTGCAACATCGGCAAGGAGATTGTGAAGCGGCAGCGGGAGTTCATGGAAAAGGGTGTCGCGCATCTGAAGCCCATGACGATGGCGCAGGTGGCCGAAGTTGTCGGCGTCCATGAGACGACCATCAGCCGCGGGGTGTCAGGCAAGTATATCGCCACGCCGCAGGGCGTGTTCGAGATGAAATATTTTTTCACCGCCGGCCTGCAAAGCGCCGACGGCGGCGCGGAGGTTTCCAACACCAGCGTGAAGGACATGATCGCCGAGATCTTCAAGAACGAGAATTCCTCCAAGCCGTTGTCCGACCAGGAAGTCGTGAAGATGGTCAACGAAAAGGGCATCACCATCGCCCGCCGCACCGTGGCGAAATACCGGGATGAGCTGGGGATTTTGCCGTCGAATCTGCGGAAGGTTTATTGAACCGTCTCATTGCTCTGCTGGCCGGCCTGAAATTCTTCTGCTGTCGGAGACGACGTAAGGAGTCTCTGATGTGTCTATTCTCAACTAATCTCTTTGCTCTTCCGCTGAATAATCTCGTCGGCAAGCATGGTTACAAGCGAACAAATAGCAGATGTCGCGGCAAGCCCCATAAGCCAACTCGGTGTTGCTGGAAATTGCCAACGAATCAACACCGCAACACAAGCGGCTTTGGCGAGACGGTTCGACAGCTTATTCAAATCTAGTTTCATGATTAAACAACCGTCTTCGCCTCCGCCTTCAACCGGCTGTCCGGCCAGAACGGTTTGCGGAACGCCTCGGTGAAATCGTAGCCGTCCTGAAAATCTTCGCGCGAATCTTTTTCCGTCTTGGCGAGCAGGCTGTTCTCCACCATGTTGAAAACCATTTCGCCGAAGTCGCGGCAGTTGGTCACGCCCCATTCCTCAAACACCGTCATGGTCATCGGGCCGAACTGTTGCAGCGCAAACTGCCGGATGCCGTCCAGCAGTTCCTGGCCGGTGACGTGGCGGACGGCGCCTTTGTTCTCTTTGCTGATGAGCTTCTGTGTGAAGTCCAGCGCCTCGCGGAGAAAATGGTAAGCGTCGCGCGTGTAGCGCGAATCCTTCGCCAGAATCACATCCAGCGCTTCATTGAAATTGACTTCTTGCATATCAAGGTTTGACCGCGTGAACCGGGGCCGCCGGCGGATGCGCGCTGCGATAGGTCTTCACCGCCCAGCCCGTCAGCAGCAGGCCCACGACGACGGACAGCACGAGCAGTTCCTGTTTCGTCAGGTGGTTCACGACGCTAATGTAGCAGGGAAAACTGGCGCGGCAATCCCACGATTTATTTTGGCGGGTTCAGTTTTCCCCCTCTCCCCTCCGAGGGGAGAGGGTCAGGGTGAGGGGTGGAAATGCGACGGCTGAACATTCAACATTCAACGCCGAACATCCAAGAAGGCTGCGGTTCGCCGATGTCTTGAGTGTTGAATGTTGAATGTTGGGCGTTGAATGTTTTCTCCCAAAACCGACGTGGGCAGGCGAGATGCCCGCCCTACTTTGGCCGCGCCCGCGTTTTCCCAATTCGCGCTTTGCGATTGACGCCGCCGGCCTTCCCTGTGTTCAATCCTCCCTCGTAATTCAACAATCATAAATTCCCATGGCTGCCATTGGACGATTCCAGAAAGACACCGAGATTTTTTACGCCAAGGTGGTGGACGGCGAACTCTTCCGCCTGCGCGGTGAAGTCTTCGGCTCGCCGTCGTTCGACCGCCAGGCCACGCCGCGCAAAGGCGTCAAGACGCTCGTGCCGGTCGTGCC
>JAYVCM010000094.1:0-3813 GCA_043749955.1 Limisphaerales bacterium
GAACTGGGACTGGTCACGACGCTGCTGGTCATCGTGGCGTTCATGGTCATCGTGGTGTGCGGACTCTGCATCGCGCGGCGGGCGAACGACACCTTCGGCATGTTGCTCGCGGCGGGCGTCACCATGCTCATCGGCTTGCAGGCCGCCATCAACATCGGCGTGGTCACCAGCGCGCTGCCGAACAAGGGGCTGCCGCTGCCGTTCATCAGCTACGGCGGCTCGAACCTCATGGCCATGCTCGCCTGCGTCGGCATCTTGTTCAGCATCGCGCGCCGCGCGACCCCGTCGAAAATTTCCGCGTCGGATTTTGCCGCCAGCGACAATCCCTTCGCCGCCCGAGCTACATGATTTCCTCCGCCACCAAAAAACCCTTCATCGCCATCGCGTGTGGCGGGACGGGCGGGCATCTCTTTCCGGGAATCGCCGTCGCGGAGCAGCTCCAGCAGCGCGGCTGCGAGGTGGCGCTGCTCATCTCGCCCAAGGACGTGGATCAGCAGGCGGTGAAATCTGCATTGGAACGCCGATCCGTTGGAGTTCAAGCTTCAGCTTGTTCGGCGGACAGGCTAAAGCCTGAACTCCAACGAGCCGGCGCTCCGCTGGAAGTTTTCACGCTGCCCGCCGTGGCGCTCCAAAATAAAAATTATTTTTCCTTCGCCACAAGCTGCTGGAATTCCTACCGCGCCTCGCAAAAATTATTCCGCCAGCGTCCGCCTGTCGCCGTGCTTGCGATGGGCGGGTTCACCAGCGCGCCGCCCATTCTCGCCGCCCGGAAGTTTGGCGCGAAAACTTTTTTGCACGAGTCGAACACCATTCCCGGACGCGCCAACCGTTTGCTTGCGCGGTTTGTGGACGAGGCGTTCGTGGGCTTTCCCGAAGCCGCTGCGAAACTTCGTGCCAAAAAAACTTCGGTGACGGGCACGCCGGTGCGCCCGCAGTTTTTTCACGAATCACGCATCACGCATCACGCATCCGCCTGTCGCACCGCGCTCGGACTTGATTCAGACCGTCCAACGATTCTCGTCGTCGGCGGCAGCCAGGGCGCGCATGGATTGAACGAGATGATCCTGTCCGCGCTGCCCGCCCTCACGCATCACGCATTACGCATCACGCAAGTCCAGTGGCTTCATCTTACCGGCGCGAATGATTTTGAAAAAGTGCGGGCCACCTACGCCGCGCTTGGCATCAAGGCCATGGTGAAACCGTTTCTCGCGGAAATGGAACTCGCGCTCGGCGCGGCGACGGCGTGCGTCAGCCGTTCCGGCGCATCCTCGCTGGCGGAAATTGCGGCGCTGCGGCTGCCGTCCGCGCTCGTCCCGCTGCCCACCTCGGCGGACAATCATCAGATGTCCAACGCGCTCGCGTTTGAAAGAACTGGGGCGGCGAAATTGCTGGAACAAAATTCCCCGCCGGAAAAAGTGGCGGCGCTGCTCGGCGAACTGGTTGAGGATTCCGCCGTGCGTGGAAAAATCCAGGCCGCGCTGGCGCAATGGCACGCCCCGCAATCGGCGGCGGAGATTGCAGAAAGTATTTTGCATTCGGTGAATGCGTTGGAACACCGGTCTCCGACCCGGCGCGTTGGAGTTCAATCCCGCGAGATGCGGGATTGTCCCCCGAACAGCCTGATGGCTGAACTCCACCGTGCGGGGTCGGAGACCGGCGCTCCGTTGGATGATTCGCGCGCCCTTTTTAAATCCACCGCCGCATGAGTTCACCGTCAACCATTTTAGAAGCGCCCATGTCCGTTGAAAAAAACATTGCCGACGAACTCGCCGCGCGCCTCTCGCCCGCCTCGCTCCTCAAGCGCGACGAGCCGATGGCGAAGCACACGACGCTGCGCGTCGGCGGACCGGCGGATGTTTATCTGGAGCCGGCCACCGAGGACGATCTGGCGGCCATTTTGAAATGTTGCGGTGAACATGGCGTCAAATTTTTCGTCCTCGGTCGCGGCTCGAATCTGCTCGTGCGCGACGGCGGCTTTCGCGGCGTGGTGATTTGTCTCGCGCCGCCAGAATTTTCCAGGATTGAAATTGCAGGCGAGCGTTTGCGGTGCGGTGCGGGTGCGCGTTTGAAAAATGTGGCGGTCGAGGCGCGGCGGAACGGCTTGAGCGGACTGGAATTTCTCGAAGGCATTCCCGGCAGCATCGGCGGGGCGTTGCGGATGAACGCGGGCGCGATGGCGGGCGCGACGTTCGATGTCGTCGAGTCGGTGCGCGTAATGGATTACGACGGCAACGTCAGTGAGCTTTCGCCGCACGAGATGTCCATCGAGTATCGCGGCTGCGCGACCTTGAAAAATCACATCGCGCTGGGCGCGGTGCTGCGCGGCAAACCGGATTCGATTGAATCCATCGCGCAGCGGATGAGCGCCTACAGCCAGAAGCGGTGGAGTTCGCAGCCCGCCGCGCCGAGCGCCGGCTGCATGTTCAAGAATCCGGCGACGATTCCGGCGGGCAGGCTGATTGATGAACTTGGCTTGAAAGGCATGAGCGTCGGTGCCGCGCGGATTTCGCAGGAGCACGGAAATTTTCTGGTGAACGACGGCGGCGCGACGGCGAAGGACGTGCTGGAACTGATTGGAATTTTGCGCGCTAAGGCCAAGGCGGAGCGGGGGATTGATTTGCACACGGAAGTGGAGATCATCGGCGAAGAAAATTGATTTTTTAATGAAGCAAACATCCAACATCGAACATCCAACATCGAACATCCAATGGAACGGCGGATACGGTGATAGGGCATTGGATGTTGGATGTTGGATGTTTCCGCCTTTTCAAACCGATGATCAAGCCGCTGAACATCACGGTCATGCTGGGCGGGCCGAGTGCGGAACGTGAAGTTTCGCTGCGCACGGGCGCAGCGGTGGCACAGGCGCTGCATTCACTTGGCCATGACGTGCATGAATTGGATCCGCAAAAGCCGGGCTGGGTTTTGCCGCCAAAAACGGACGTGGTCTTTCTGGCGTTGCACGGGACTTACGGCGAGGACGGCACGGTGCAAAAACAACTGGACGCGCTGGGCGTGCCTTACACGGGCTGCGACGCGGAATCGAGCCGGATCGCGTTCGACAAATTGCTGACCAAGCAGTCGTTCATGGAAGCCGGCGTGCCGACGGCGCGGTTTGTGGCGGTGAACTCGGCGTCCGCGCCGGTCCCGAAAAATTTTCAGCCGCCGCTGGTGGTGAAGCCGGCGCGACAGGGTTCGAGCGTGGGGCTGCAATTCGTCAACCGCGTCGGGGACTGGCCGGCGGCGCTGGCGGAGTCGCTGAAATTTGATTCGGAAGTTCTGGTCGAGGAAAAAATTGTCGGGCGCGAGACGACGGTGGGAATTTTGGGCGGCAATGTTTTGCCGGTGGTCGAGGTGCGTCCGAAGACCGGCAGCTACGATTACCAAACGAAATACACGGCGGGCGCGTCGGAGTATTTTTGCCCGGCGGATTTTGACGCGGCGACGACGAAGCGGATTCAGGACGCGGCGCTCGCGGCGTTCGTGGCGATTGGCGGGCGCGATTATTCGCGTGTGGATGTGATGGTGCGGGTGGACGGTTCGCCGGTGGTCCTTGAAGTAAACACTTTGCCGGGCATGACGGAGACGAGCCTGCTGCCCAAGGCGGCGGCGGCGGCGGGAATGAATTACGCGGAATTGTGCCAGCGGATGGTTGATCTGGCATTGCAACGGAAATGAAAAATTAAAAATGAAAAATTCAAAAACAGAATTGTGCGCGAGCTGGCGGGATCGGGCGCAGCTTGGCTTCGGAACGCCGGTCTCCGACCCGGCGTGGAGGGCCTTGATTCCACAAACACGCCGGGTCGGAGACCG
>JAYVCM010000095.1:0-3769 GCA_043749955.1 Limisphaerales bacterium
GATTTCGTGGCGGGCTATCGCTTCCTCCAGCGTCGGGCGGAGGTGAGCGTGGGCGTGCTGAATCTGACGGACCAGGATTACCGGCTGAACCCACTGAACCTCACGGCGGAGTCGCCGCGCCACCGCACGCTCGTGGCGGGGGCGAAGTTCAATTTCTGACCCGGCCGATGAATCGTTGAATCTGATTTTGAGCCGCCGCCCATGTTCTTAAAAAACAAATTGCTGAATCCGAAAATCGCCGGCGTCGCCAGTGCGTTGCTTGTGCTGACGGTCGGCCTCGCCCTGCTGCATTTGAACTCGCGCCTGAGCCTGTCGCTGCGGTTTGCCAGCTACGACTGGGCCTATGACCTTTCGTTCCTCAAGCTGCGCCCGCCGCCGGCGGAAGAGGTCGTGATGATCTACGTGGACGAGGCGTCATCCAAAGATTTCCAGCAGCCGTTCAACCGGCCGTGGGACCGCAGCATCCACGCACAGCTGCTCGACCGGCTCACGGCCGAAGGCGCGCGGGCCGTCATCTTTGACGTCGTCTTCAGCGATCCCGGCCCGGATGCCGCGACCGACCAGAAGTTCGCCGACGCCATCCGCCGGAATGGCCGGGTGATTCTGGCCGCCGATTACAGCGACAACCAGCCCACCTCCGACGACCGCTCGCGTTCGCGGGAGAGCACGCTGACTCCGCCCTACCCGCCGTTCGCCGAGGCCGCCGCCGGCTGGGGCCTCGCGCAATTGGTGCCGGACGAGGATTATCTTGTGCGCGAACACAATCACGGGCCGCCGGACAGCGACTTTGTCAGCCTGACCTGGGCGGCGGCGCAGATGATGCACCTGCCGGTGGCGGCCCAAAACACGGAGCGTTACCGCGAGCGCTGGATCAATTACTACGACGGCCCCGCCAGTTTTATCGGCTTGAGCTACAAGCTCGCGCGCGACAAGCCGCCGGGTTTTTTCCGGGACAAGGTCGTCTTCGTCGGCGGCAGTCCGCAGACCGGGCTGCTGGGCGAGCGCAAGGACCAGTTCCGCAGTCCCTACACGACGTGGTATTCCAACCCGGTCTTTGTCCCCGCCGTGAACGTCCACGCCATGTCGCTGCTGAACCTGATGCGCGAGGACTGGCTGCGCAAATTGCCGACCGCCGCCGAGTGGGCGCTGGTGTTGCTCGCGGCGCTGGTTTTCGGTCCCGGCCTGATGCGGTTCCGGCCCTCGGCGGCCGTGGGGGTCGCGGCCCTGGGCGCGCTGGGTTTCACGCTCGGCGCGCTGCTGCTGTTCTGCCTCGGGCGGATCTGGTTTCCCTGGCTGGTGATCGTGGCCGTGCAGGCGCCCCTGGGTTTGCTCCTCGCGATCAGTTACAAATCGGTCGAATGGTATGTCGTGCGGCGCGCACTGGAGCAGCAGGGCGCGCAGGCGCAGCTCCAGATTCGCGAGCAGGCCGCGCTGCTCGACAAGGCGCAGGACGCCATCATGGTGCATGATCTTTCCGGACGCAGCACCTACTGGAACCCCAGCGCCGAACGGCTCTACGGCTGGACCGCCGCCGAGACCCGGGAGAAAAATATCGAGGAGCTGCTGTGCCAGCGCGACAGAGCCAAGTTTGCCGAAGCCCGCCACGCCGCCCTGAACCAGGGCGAATGGATCGGCCAGTTGCGCCAGACGACCAAGGCGGGCAAGGAACTCCTGGTTGAAAGCCGCTGGACGCGGGTGTGCGATGATTCCGGCCGGCCCAATTCCCTGCTCGTCATCAACACCGACATCACCGAGCGGAGCAAACTGGAATCCCAGCTCCTGCGCTCGCAGCGGATGGAAAGCATCGGCACGCTGGCCGGCGGCATCGCGCACGACCTGAACAATGTCCTCACGCCGATCATCATGGGCGCGGAGTTGATCGAGATGCGCGAGCAGGACGAATGGAAAAAGAAAACGCTCAAGACCATCGCGGTCAGCGCCCAGCGCGGCGCGGAGATGGTGAAACAGGTGCTGGCCTTTGCGCGCGGCGAGGAAGGCGACAAGCTGCCGATCCAGCTCAAGCACGTCATCCGCGAACTGGAGAAGATCGCGCGCGAGACGTTCCCGAAGTCCATCCAGATCAAGGCGAACCTCGCCACCGATCTCCACGCCATCATGGGCGACGCCACGCAGCTCCACCAGGTGCTGCTCAATTTCTGCGTCAACGCGCGCGACGCGATGCCCGACGGCGGCGCCATTCTCATCACGGCTGAAAACGTCACCTTGGACGAGCCGGCGGCGCGGCAGATTCTCGGGGCCAGGCCCGGACCCTACATCCGTCTCCGCGTGAAGGACACCGGCACGGGCATTCCGCCGGAAATTCTCAACCGCATTTTCGATCCGTTCTTCACCACCAAAGAAGTCGGCAAAGGCACCGGCCTCGGCTTGTCCACCGTGTTGAGCATCGTCAAGAACCACGGCGGCCTGATGGACGTGGACAGTGTCATGGGGCAGGGCACGACGTTCACCATCCTGTTCCCGCCGGCGGATCTTGAGATTGCGGCACCGGCGGCGGCGGTGGCGCGGCCCACCGTGCCGGGCGCCGGCCAGCTCGTGCTGGTGGTGGATGACGAACCGCTCATCCGCGAGATGCTCGGCACCGTGCTCACCGGGAACGGGTATCGCGTGCTGCACGCCGAGGATGGCGCCCGCGGCGTGGCCCTGTTCCAGCAGCACGCCCCCGACATCAGCGTCGTCGTGACCGACATGATGATGCCCGTTCTCGACGGCAAGAAAGCCATCTCGGCGATGCGGCAAATCCGGCCGGACATGCGGTTCATCTCCATCAGCGGCCTGGCGCAGGCCAGCGATTTTGAAACCGGGCCGGACGCGGCCAAGGTCGAGGTGTTGCGGAAACCGTTCACGTCGGAGAAAGTCCTGGAGGCGTTGGCGCGCGTGGCGAGATAGGAGCGCGGACAGCCTGGTCCGCGAGTTTCAAAAATTTCCAGTCGCCAGCCACGGCCCGCCATCTCCAAACAAAACTCGCGGACAAGGCTGCGCCCCGGCCTGTGGGGCGCAGCTTGACCCTGCCCCCGTTTGGAGTTCCCTCCCGCCCTGCGGGAAGGTTCGGCGCGTTCACCCACCCGGGCCGCATAAATGCGGAACTCCAAACCCAGCACCAGCGTTCGTCGGGGCAGAGTCAGGTCGCGCCCCGGCTTGCGGGGATGGAAAATCAATGGTTGAAACCGGCGGTGGGGCGAGGCGTCGAACTGCCAGAGTTCGCCGGTTTGCGCGCGTTGCCAGCGGCGCACGGGGGCCAGGACTTTTTTGGGCGGCCTGGCGTGAGCCAGATGGTTTGCGAGCGCCCCGCGGCGGACCGGGGCGCGGTCGAGCTTGAAGGCGTGCAGGCGGAGGGCTTCGGAAGCGGCGAAGCTGCTGGGACACGGCGGCGAGCAGGCCAGCCATTTTTGAGGAGTTCGACGACGGGTGGCGGCCACGTCGCCGCATGGTCGCCGCCGGCCGCGCCGGGCGTCCAGAGCGGTGCTGGCGGGCGGGCGCGGGCGGTGTTGTAAGCGGTGGCTAACGCGTAGAGGCGGCTGCGGGAGAGGCCGAGTTGATCGGTGGCCTGCGCGGTGTCGAGGGTGTGTAAGCGGAAGCGTTCAAGCACATGACGGATGAACGCGGGCGCGTGACGATGAATGAGTTGCTGGTGTTTTTCAAAGCCCCACAGGTTACGCGAAACCCTGTCGGCACCCACTATCTTTTCGCGTGCGGAGCGTCCGGTTTTGCTAACTACACCACTTGTCCTGTTTTGCTCGCCCCGCGACAG
>JAYVCM010000096.1:0-11820 GCA_043749955.1 Limisphaerales bacterium
GGCCGGCGGGACGCCAGCGCTCCCAGATATCCAGTTCCGGCCGGATGTAACCGGCTGCCGGAACCGAACGTCTGGCTATTGTCTCCAACCAACCAAAACCATTCAGTCTCCAATATATGAAAGCAAATCGTTCGGTTTCTTCCGGCGTCATCGCCATGTGCGGGTTGCTCGCGCTCGGATTCATTTCGGCTCCGCTAATCCACGCCGCTGACGCGCCTTACAAAATCGTCAACACCGCCAAGACCATGGGCACGGGCGGGATTGATTATGTTTATGCGGACAACGACGACCGCCAGCTTTACATCCCGCGCGGAAACCAGGTTCTGGTGTTCAATCTGGACACGCTCAAGTCCATCGGTTCCATCACGAATGTCCGGGCGCGCGGCGCGGCGGTGGATCCCAAGTCGCATCACGGTTTCAGCAGCAGCAGCCCGGTCGTGATGTGGGACACGAAAACGCTGGCGACCATCAAGACCATTGACGTGCAAGGCCGGCCCGACGGCATTCTCTTTGAACCGCTGACGGAGCACATTTTTGTTTTCAGCCACAGCGCTCCGAACGCGACGGTGATTGACGGCAAGGACGGTTCCATTGTCGGCACGATTGATCTCGGCGGCGCACCGGAACAGGCGCAGAGCGACGGGCAGGGGCATCTCTATGTGGACATCGAAGACAAGGACAATATCGCCGTCGTGGACGTGAAGACGCTCAAGGTGACGGCGCATTACGAGCTCGGCGGCAAAGGCGGCGGGCCGGCCGGGCTTGGTCTCGACGTGAAGAATCACATTCTCTTTGCCATGTGCCACGAGCCGCAGACGTGCGTGGTGTTGAATGCGGACGACGGAAAAATCCTGGCGACCCTGCCCATCGGCCGCGGCACGGACGGCGGCGGCTTCAATCCGGCCACGATGGAAGCCTTCAGTTCCCAGGGCGACGGCACCTTGACCATCATCAAGGAAAAAAGCCCGACGGAATTTGAAGTCGCGCAGACCGTGACGACCGTGTCGCGCGCCAAGACCTGCACGCTCGACACCAAGAACAACCAGATTGTTTTGATCACCATTGAACCGGCACCGTCCACCAATGCCGCGCCCGCCGTTGCGGCGGCGCCCGCCACCGGAACCAACCCGCCGGCCGGTGGCAACCGTCGCGGCGGACGAGGCGGCGGCGGCGGCGGCCCGGGATACCTCGACATTTTGGTCGTGGGCCGCTGACCCGCCGGCCGGAAATTGTTCTGTCCGCAAAAAAAACCGCCGGGGCGCTGAAGCGTTCCGGCGGTTTTTATTTCAACGACATTTTAGCCAAAGCATCAGGGCATAAAAAGAGCCTGGCTATAAAACCCAAAAAATAGCCAGGCTCTTAAACCCTAACCCTATCACTTGCACTCAATCAGACCGGGCGGCCGTTATTTTGTTCAAACAATTTTTCAAGCCGTGCGAACTCGTTCGCGGATGGCGGTGACGGGAAGGTTCATTTCCGTGGCGGGCGTTGAGAAGCCGCCGGTTCGTGCTTGAGTTGTCAGCCCGGCGCGGTTCAAATCTGTTCCGCCCGGCGCGCCACACTGAAAAATTCAATCATGAACGACCTGGAAAAACATTTCACGGAAAACACGGGGCGACTGATCCATAAATGGAAGCATTATTTTGAAATCTACGACCGGCACTTCGCGCGGTTCCGGGGGACGGACGTGCATATTGTGGAATTTGGCGTTTCCCAAGGCGGCTCGTTGCAGATGTGGAAAAAATATTTCGGGCCGAAGGCCAGGATTTTCGGGGTGGACATCAATCCCCATTGCCAGCAGCTGGAGGAGGCGCAGATTGAAATTTTCATCGGCGACCAGGCGGACAGAAAGTTTCTGAAGTCGCTGGTTAAAAAGATTCCCAGGATTGACATCCTGATTGACGACGGCGGCCACACCATGAAGCAGCAGATCAACACGTTTGAGGAAATTTTTCCGCACGTCGCCGCGAAGGGCGTGTATCTCTGTGAAGATCTGCACACTTCGTATTGGCCGGACTTTGGCGGCGGCCACCGGAAGCCGGGCACGTTCATTGAGTATAGCAAAAATTTTATTGACCGCCTCCACGCCTGGCATTCGTTGCAGGCAAACCGGTTGAACGTCACGGAATTCACCCGCTCGGTTCATTCGTTGCATTACTACGACAGCATTCTGGTGATCGAGAAACGAACCATGGAACAGCCGTCGGACAGTGCCACGGGAACGCCGACCATTCCCAATCATGTTCCGCCCGCGTCCCTGAAACAAAAGTTCAAATGGCGGGTGAAGCGCGAAATCGAACGCGTGATCGGGCGCTCCGCCTGACGGTTTTCATGGCCCGGCTTTGCTGCGCCCAGTGATTTTGACTTCGTGCAGAATGGCCATCACGAACGGCTGCGGCGGAAGAATTTTCGCGTGGTGCTGGCGTCGTGGCCGGCCTGCCGACCGGCAAATGTCATCTGCCGCCGTCTGAACCTTTGGACTCCTCGATGAGTTCCTAGAATCCGGGGTTTTCCTGCTAGGCCTCGTCCTCGCTGATCTGAATTGTTCGCGCGCCGCCACAAGCCCCTTGCGCCATAGTGTAATTGCGTCGGAATGCCTGACACTTTCATTCCCCTGCAAGAGCCTTCCGGGCCATTTTGTTTTCCAGAAATAAAACGCTGAATGATAAATGAAACCGGGGTTTATTCCAATTTCCTGCGGGCGGCATTTTGAGGGGATGGCGGGCTGGCACGGCATTAGCTAAGACGTTGCCGTCATGAAAATCAAACAAATCATCTCCGGCTTTGTGATGGGATCGGCCTTGCTGGCCTTGCTCCCTTCCGCAAATGCAGTCCCCATCAACATCACCGTCAGCGGCGGCGCAGTTGCCGTTGCCGCCCCAAAAAGCGACCTCGGTAATTTCGGCGACGCCACAGTTTTGAACTGGCTCACGGGCGACATCGCCGCATTTAATGCCCTCACCAGCGCCACCCTTCCCAAGCCGCTGGGCATCTCCAGCCAGACCGGCCTGGCCAGCGGCACCGGCGGCAACAGCATCACGCTGGACGTGACCGGCTTTGACTATTTGTTCTTCCATTGGGGCGGACAATTTGGGGGCTGGGCGCAGGCCTTCTACGTCGGCGCTTCCACTGGCAGCTTCACTTTTGACAACACCGCCATCGGAGTCAATCCGTCCGTGGGCGGCCTTTCGTTCTATTCCTTTTTTGGCCCGACGCCGCGCGGCCAGACCGTGCCGGATGCCGGTTCGACCGTCCTGCTGCTCGGGGCGGTCCTGTCCGGTCTGGGCGTGGTGGTCCGCCGCTGCAAAAAATAATTGATTAAAACCCAGGCGGCATCCTGCGTCATGCAGGATGCCGTTTTGTTTTTGGTTGGTAAAAGGTCTCCTGACATCCGCAGCCGAAAGCGCGGTAGCGGCGGTCAGTGGCTGGCCAAGTGGAACCTTTCCACGCCGCCTTTGAACGAAGTTCCTTGACCGGGATCTCAAGTCAAACACCTGAAAGCGTCGCCCGGCGGAAATTTATTTTCCTTCGGAGCTTTTGGACTCCTCGATGAGTTCCCAGAATTTGGGATTGTCCTGCAAGGCCTCGTCCTCGCCGGTCTTGATGCCGGAACGGAAAAAGAAATCCTTGAGCGTGTGCCGGCTCAAGATGCGGTGGACGAGCACGCCGAGGCGGTGGCGCTCAAAATACACGCGGTAGTCGCCGAGGCGGAAGCGGTGCAGGATGTGGCCGTCGCTTTCGAGCTTGCCGAAGTCCTCGAGTTCGCTGGCGATGACGTGCTGGGGCAGGCCGCGAAATTCGCCGAGGATCTGGAGCTGAAATTCCTTGGGCATCCGCGCCAGCTCGGCGGCGCTGCTGGGCGTGAAAATGATTTGAAAAGTGTGCATCGGTGTCGGCGGGGAAAATCTAGCCGTCGAGGCGGCGCATGGCAATCCCGATTCCAGCCGGGAGCGGTCCGGGGGTGCATCTGGACACTGCCTCCGAGGCAAACTGGCGTTGCGTTTGGAGTTCCGCATTTATGCGGCTCGGATTGGTGATGCTGCCGAACCGTCCCGCAGCGCGGGACGGAACGCCAAACGGGGGCGGTGTCCAGATGCGCCTGCGGATTGTGGCGGATATTTTACGGCGGCCGGCTTTTGAAGTTGCGGCGGCACGATGAAGCACAACGGTGTCAGCCTGTAAATCAGGAACGCGGCCGCCAGGTTGAGCCGCGCCGCCGCTGGCGACCGGAAAGCATTCCAATTTTTTTGAAGATTTGTGTGGCGTATTTGTTTCCCTTTGCTAAATTCCCGCGCTCTAGTTGAGCCGGATTTGTTCCGAAACCAGTTTTATTTTTGTGACCGTTAAGAAAAAAGAAATTAAAAAGCACGCGCCGCGCGGGAAATCACAGTCGTCCGCGACGGCGGCCTCCATCTTGGGCCGGCCCCTGTTGAAAAACGGCGCCACTTTTGTGGACGCCAAAAAAATCAAGGCGGAGTGGCAGAAATTTTACCACAACCTGCTGGAGCTGCGCGAGCAACTGGTGCGTCAGATGAGCGGCCTGGCCAAGGAGTCGGCGCAGGAGCTGCCCGGTTACAGCCTGCACATGGCGGATTCCGGCACGGATAATTTTGACCGCGATTTTGCCTTGAGCCTCCTCTCGTCCGACAAGGACGCCGTTTACGAGATTGAGCAGGCGCTCAAGCGCATCGAGAAAAAAACCTACGGCGTCTGTGAGCTGACCGGCAAGTCCATCCCCAAGGTGCGGCTCGAGGCGATCCCGTGGACCCGGTTCACGGTCGAGGCGCAGGCGCAGCTCGAAAAAGACGGCGCCCTGCGGTCCCGCCGCCTCGGCGCGCTGGGGTCGGTGGATTCCGTCGGCGTCCCGGAAGTGGAGACGGATGACGAAGAACAGCCGGAAGAAACCAAGGCGTCCAAGGAGAAAGAATAATTTATGGCCCGCGAAACTATCACCATCGAATGCACCGAGGCGCGCAAGGAGGGCAAGTCGCCTTCGCGCTACACCACCAGCCGGAACAAAAAGTTGAAATTGGAAAAGCTGGAGGTCAAAAAATACAACCCGGCGCTGCGCCGCCACACCCTGCATAAGGAGATCAAGTAATTATGCCCCGCAAGACGAACACCGAAAAAGACAAACGCGGCAAAGGCCGCGCCCCGGAAAAACGCGCCCCGCGCCCGAAGCCGAAGATTGACTTCACCGAGGACGCGCTCGACTTCAAGAACGTCACCCTGCTCCGGCAATATGTGACCGACCAGGGCCGCATCCTGCCGCGCAAATACACCGGCATGCCCGCGCACTACCAGCGCCGTCTCACCACGGCCATCAAGCGCGCGCGCCAGATGCTGTTGATGAAATAATTTTTCAGCCGCGCGATTGCCCCTGGCAGCCGCGCGGTTTTTTGCCGCCACAAAATGCAAACGGTTTGCAGTTAGGCCGCCGCGCCATGGACTATCTCATCCTCATTTCGAGCATCGTGCTGGGCGCGGTCACCGTCTTCGGGCTGCGCCTGAACGATCCGGCGCGGGTCAAGGTGCTGAACGCCTTCACCGGCGCGTATCTGATCGCGCTCGTCATGCTCCATCTGCTGCCGGATTTGTATGCCCCGGAGCCGGGCCTCGTCCTCAAACCGCTCCTCATCGGCGGGTTCATCCTGTTCGGATTTTTTTTGCAGATCGCGATGGACTCCATCTCGATGGGCATCGAACACGGCCACGCGCACGAGATTCACGGTCGCATGGCGTTCGGCATTCTCGCCGGCCTGTGCCTCCACGCGTTCGTCGAGGCGATGGCGCTCGGCCAGTCGCCCGCACACCAGACGGTGCACGATCACGCCGCGCACCACTTTCTCCTGGTCAGCGTCGTGGTGCATAATTATCCCATCTCCATCGCGCTGCTGGGAATGTTGCTGCAAAGCGGCATGAAAAAAAGTTCCGCGCTCCTGTGCCTCGGCCTGTTCGCGGTCATGGCGCCCATCGGGATGTTCTTCAGCACTCAAACCGGGCTGGCGGTTTATTCGCGCTATTTGATGGCCGTGGTCATCGGCATCTTCATGCACATCTCCACGACGATTTTGTTCGAGAGCGAGGATCACCACCTTTTTCCCGTGAAAAAACTCATCGCGGTCGCCACGGGCCTGCTGCTGGGCATCGCCAGCGTGCTTTTTGAAGCGTGATGAAACCGTGCGCGCACAAACATTCGCACCGGCGGCAGGAGCTGCCCGCGCTCACCGAACGCCTGCGCCGGCAGTCGCGCAAGATCACCGGCCCGCGCGCGGCGATCCTGGAAATCCTCCGCCAGCATCCGCATCCGCTCACGAACAAGGAAATCTTTTCCGAAATGCCCAAGGGGAGTTGCGACCTCGCCACGATTTACCGCTCCATGCACCTGCTGGAAAAAATGGACATGGTCAAACGGTTTCATTTCCATGACGGCGCGGCGCGGTTTGAACTGGTGGAGGAAGGCGACCCGGGACACCATCATCACCTCGTCTGCACCGAATGTTCCGAGGCCGTGAAGGTGGAGGAATGTTTCCCGGCGGACGTGGAGAAAAAAATTGCCGCCCGGAACGGTTTCAAATCCGTCACTCACCGCCTGGAATTCTTCGGCATCTGTCCGGATTGTCAGAAGTGAGTTTTCCTGCTCCAACCAGCCGCGCTGCTCTGCGGCTGGCGTTTTCTAAACAGCTTGAATAATTCGGGACTAGACCGCCTCTTCGGAGAGCCAGTCGCCGAGATGGAGATACTCTTTGATTTTGCGGCGCTCGTAACGGTTCTTCAGCGCCTTTTTCGGTTGATGATCCGTCTTGCGGAACGGATGTTTAGGGTCACGGACTGCTTCACTGATGACTTCCATGCTTGTTTTCATCATAGCGTTTTTCCTTTCACCAAAACTGTCGGAAAAAATTAAGCGTAAAAGATGCCAACCGTCAAAACTTCTTTTCCTGATGGTTTCCCAAAATTTACGCCCGTCAGAAAATCAGACCCGCCGCCCGGGCAAGTTGTTCAAAATTATTTTACACGAAGCAAAATGAACCCGAACGCCATTCGTTTTCAATTTTGCTGGCCACCAGCTTCAATCCCAATCCGGCAAACGCCCGCTGCACCAGTAAAAATTCCACCGCCAGAATCCCGGCCAGAACCAGCGTTCCGTCACGATTCAACTGCCCGGCAATGCGTTTTCGTTCCGCGATGAGCAGGTTGGAGATCAAGTTCGCGCAGACCAGGTCAAACTTTTCTGTTGGTTTCACCGGCAGTTTCTTGGCGTTGCCGCGCGCGAGCTGGACTTGGTTTTGGACGCGGTTCACCCGGATGTTGGTTTTGGCCACGCGGACGGCCTCGGGATCAAAATCAAACGCCCGCACCGGCTGATAACCCAGCTTGGCCGCGGCGATCGCCAGAATTCCCGAACCGGTGCCGATGTCCAAAAATGATTGCGGTGTCTTCACTTTGAGACAGCGCACGATTTCCGACAGGCAAAACGAAGTCGTCGGATGCTGGCCGGTGCCGAAACTCAAGCCGGGATCAAGGATGACGACCGACTGGCCTGGGCGCGGCCGGCGTTTGATCCAGCCCGGCTTGACCAGCAGCGCGCCGCCGATTTCAATCGCTTTGAAATGTTTTTTCCAAGATTCCGCCCAGTCCTCGCGCTTCACCCTGGCGATTTCAATTTTCCCGGCGCCAAGGTCCAGTCCACAGCTTTTGATCTGCTCCAGCCCGGCAGAAATTTCCGCGCGGACTCCAGCCGGAAATTTTTTCTCGCTGAAAAGGCTCACGCGGCTCACGCCCGTTTCGAGGTTGAAGTAAGACGAAGTCGAACCGCCCAGCGTCGAGCCGAGCCATTCCGCGACTGCGTCTTCGGCTTCCGGCGAAGTCGCCACGGAAATCCGCCACAGCGGTTTCGCTGATTTCATAAATTTGAACTCCAAAAGTTTGTTGCTCGAACCGGCCCAATGGGCAAAACCCGGCGGGCCTTGCGGAAAGAAAGCGGCCGTGCGCTCACGCCGTTATTTCACGGTTAAATTATTTCTTCATCGGCCAGCCCGCCGCCACCAGACCCTTGTAGCCGCCGATGAGCGAGTGGACGCTGCGATAACCCATCTTCTGTGCCACGTCGCAGGTGAGGGCGGAACGGAAGCCGCCGCCGCAATACATGATGATCTCCGTGTTCACGTCGGGGAACATGGTTTCCAGGTCGCGCTCCAAAACGCCTTTGCCGAGGTGCACCGCCTCCGCCGCGTGGCCGGCGGTCCACTCGGAATCTTCGCGCACATCCAGCAGCACGACCTTGGGATTTTGCGCGAGCCAGGCGCGGGTCTGGTCAATGGAGATTTCGCGGACGCGCGTCCGGGCGTCGGCCACGAGCTTGAGAAAACCGGGTGAATGATTCATGCGTGCAAATTAAGTGCTTCCGCGTCCCGGTCAAATCAATTCACCACCGCGCCCAGGTGGCACCCCCGTTTGGAGTTCCGTCCCGCCCTGCGGGACGGTTCGGCCGCCTCTCCCACCCGGGCCGTCCCGCAGGGCGGGCCGGAACTCCAAACGAAACCCCCGCTGGCCTCGGGGGCAGTGTCCAGTTGCACCACGGTTCCCTCGCGTGGGAAACAAAAACTTGAATTCGCGCGACGGGTGGGGAAGTGTCGTTCGTGAATGTCATCCGACAAGTGGCGAGTGACCCCAGCAGCCCGGGCGGTGCGGTTCACCTGATGATCACGGAGGGCCAGATAAAATTGATGGCCGGGGATTCGGAACGGGTGATCAAAAAGATCAACATGCAGGCGACGCAATTCAGTCAGGTGTTGGAAGCGATACTTCAAGAACCGCATGGGCAGCCGCGCTGGGGTTTGAATGAGTAGGGGGCAGCATCCCCCGTTGGTGTCCGGTGAACGTCTCGATGTGCCAGGAGGCGTGACGGGAAATACAATTCAACCACACTCCCGTAGCTGGCCGTCCCATTTAATTTCTTTCGCAAGTTTTCCGCTTTGGCTTAACTTCGCCGCGTGTCGGAAAAGAAAAACCATTCAGCCATCGCCGCCGGCCTGCTGCTCACCGTCATTTTGTGGGGCGGCAACAACGCCGGAACCAAATGGCTCGTCGGCTCGTGGCCGCCCGTCTGGACGGGTGGGACGCGCTTTCTCGTTGCGGGCGTCATCCTGCTCGCCGTGCTGCGCTTCACGAAAATTCTTGGTGAGTTCAAACCCATCGAGCGCGGGCTGTGGCCGCAACTGTGGTTGCGCGGCGGGCTTGGCCTCGCGGCCTACATCGTTCCCTTCTGCTGGGCGCTGCATCTCACCGCTGCGTCGCACGTCGCGCTGTATCTGGGCGCGTCGCCGATCTGGGCTTTGTTGGCGGAAGAACGACCGCGTCGCAATCTCGCCAGCGTGCGACGCTACACGGCGGCGCTGCTCGCGCTCGGCGGTGTCGTGGTGTTGTTCTGGCCCGCCCTGAAAACCGGCAAGTCCGATCTGCTCGGAGAATTCATGGGCCTCACCGCCAGCATCCTGTGGGCGAACTACAGCTGGCAGGCGCGATTCTTGAGCCAGAAAATCTCCGGCGTGGAAGTCGCCGCGCACTCCATGTGGATGTCCGGCGTGTGGCTGCTGCCGCTCGGGCTGATTGAAGTTGGGCGACAAGGCCTGCTCGTGGACGCGCCGCATCTCGGCGTGCAATCGCTCTGCATTTTGTTCGGCGGCGTGGTGCCGTATGCGCTGTGGAATTCCGCGCTGCGCCACTGGCGCACGAGCCAGGTGATGCTCTTCAACAATTTCATCCCGCTCACCACGTCCGTGTGGGTGCATTACGCGCTGCACGAACCCATCACGCCCACGTTCTGCGCGGCGATGACCTTGATCTGCGCCGGCGTGCTGGTCGGCCAGATGGACTGGGCGAAAATTTTCAAGCTGCCGGAAAGTTTTTGAAGTTGGGTAGGGCAGACCTGCCGGTCTGCCCAAACACGGCGGCGCAGCAACGCCGCCCTGCCAATTTATTTTCCGTGTGTTTAATGCTTTTCGTGGTTAAAAATAAAAAATCATGGACATAAAAAATCTCAACGCCGTTCCCGCCTTCATCACCAAGGACGGCTCGGAAATCCGCGAACTGCTCGCGCATCGCAACTCCGCCATCCGCAACCAGAGCCTCGCCGAGGCGCGCATCGCGGTCGGCGGCGCGACCCAGGAACATTATCATCCCAAGTGCGAGGAGATTTATTATCTCACGCACGGCACGGGAAAAATGCGCATCGAAAACGAAACGCGCGACGTGCGGGCAGGGGACGCCATCGCCATCCCGCCCGGCCTGAAACATAAAATCTGGAACACCGGCAATGAAGTCCTGCGCCTGCTCTGCTGCTGCGCCCCGGCTTACGAAGACGGCGACACGGTGATTACGGAGCAGTGATTGCGCGCAGAATTCCTGTCGTAGCAGCCGATGTAAGGAGGCTTAGACTAGTTTCCCGCAAAGGAAATCAGAGCCTCCTTACGTCGACTGCTACGACGTTCCAGGTCAGTTCGGTTTGGGCCGGGACGAAGCTGGGAGGCTGCCATCATTCAAATCCGGATCGAACACGCGGGCGGGTTCATTCGTGGTTGAACCGCCGCGCGTCCACAGTCCGCGCGCCTGCTCGGTCGTGAGCGTCGTCGCCGGATGAAATTTTTCCCCGCCCATGTAATCGAGCAGGGAGCGGCGCAGTTGCTGCAGCTCCGGGCCGCCGCGTTCGTTGTCCAGATTGATGGCGGAAACCAGCAGGCGGCCCGGCCCGACGTTGCACTCGAAGATCACGCCGAGTTTCCAGTTGCGATTCCAGTCGTCAATCGCCCATACAATCGGCCGTAATTCACGCGGTGCGGCGGTGAGGTTCACCGAGCGGACGCCGTTGATGAGTTGCGTCCATTGCCAGTCACAATTTTTGTCCGTCGGAAATTCCGCGAGCGCCGGGTGGTTCGTGTCGCAGAGCAGGCCGAGCATCGCGTCGAAGCGCGGGCTTCGGTTTTGCGGCGGGCGCACGGTCATCTGGATGTTCCAAAACACGGGAACGTTTTTCATTGGCGGACATTTTGACAGATCCAGATTTGCGGCTGTGGGCAGAAACAACACCTTGCCGCCGGTGGAAAGTTTCTTTTCTGTTTCCGGCCAGTCGCTCGTGACCAGAACGTCATCGGTCTTTGAATTTTCCACCTGCGCAGGGAACAGCCAGAAGTTCCAGTCGTTCATATATGAGGGTGCTGAAATATTTCCATCCACAATTTTTGGCTCGCCAATTACAACCAAGCGGTATGCTCCAGGCGCGGGCAACCTTGTGAGGTCGGCGGAAATTGAGCCGATTGAGACATTCTTTTGAATTGGGATGTCTGTCGGCTGCAAATTTCCACTCACCATGAATTCATTGTTGCTGTTTGCGATTGCCCAAAAGGTCATGTGCTGCTTCCAAGTTTCATTTCCAAAGTTTGCGACTTCCACCGGCACTTCAAATTTGTCCGCCGTCGTGAAAACCCGTTTGGTCAGGCGGGCCAATGGCACGACCGGGCCGCAAAATTTTCTGAACTCCTCGGGCGTGACGTAGCCCTTGCTTTCCCAGAACGCATCCAGCACGCCGATGAGTGCCGTCCCCTGGCCGAGATAATCGTGCAGGTCGAGCAGTTGAAAACCGGCGAGGCCGGGCGTGCGCAGGTTCGCCTCGATCTCCTCCTTGTAACACGCCAGTTGAAAACGTCCCGCCGCCCACGCGAAATCATGGTTCATCTCCAGCACACCATTTTGCTCGGCGATGTATTTGAAAATGTCGTAATTGCCCGGCTGCAAGTAGCCGGCGAATTTTTTCATCACGTC
>JAYVCM010000097.1:0-4271 GCA_043749955.1 Limisphaerales bacterium
GCGAAGCTGATCCAAACTCACGGGCGGGACGCCCGTGCCACTACCAGAGCGAGGTGGATTTTGATTTCGGCAATTCGCCGCGCGAGTTCCACCCGGAAACAGTGCGCGGCAAAACCATCGTCAGCACGACGACGAACGGCACGCGCGCCTTGCGCGCCTGCACGGGCGCGAAGTCGGTGCTGGCCGCGTCGTTCCTGAATCTGTCGGCGACGGCGAAGTTTATTCAGAAGAATAATTTTGAGGAGGTGGTGCTCGTCTGCGCCGGCACGGGTGAAGGCGTGGCGGATGAAGACGTGCTGGCGGCGGGGGCGCTGGTGGAAATTTTGGCTAACGGAACCCTCACCCCGGCCCTCTCCCTTCCGAAGGGAGAGGGAGAAAGTTTCGACGCGCGGCTGGAATTTGATTCACCCGCTGCAACATCCCGTTCTTTGCAACTTGATGATTCCACTGAAATCGCCCGGCAGACTTTTCTGCGGTCGAAAGCGAATTTGTCCACGGTGATCGCCGGCTCCAAAAACGGACGCCGCCTGCTCGCCCTTCCCGAACTGCGCGACGACGTGGCGTTCTGCTCGCAACGCGACATTTTCAACCTGGTCGCGGAGATGAAAGCCGACGGGGCGATCCGGCGCGCGTGAAAATCTGCAGCGTCAGGCAGCTTGCCTGACGTGGAGGGCGGCATCCTGCCACCCGGATAAAACCGACCGAACTTTCCGACGGTTTTCATCTCTCCAATGACCTCTGTTGGCAGCACGCTTTCTTCCGCCGGGCTGGAAGCCCGGCTCTACGGCAGGCAGGATGCCTGCCGCTACAAATAAAAAAAAGGCCGTCCGGGAGGACGGCCTTTGGAATTGTCCGCAGCGGCTACTTTTTCGCGGCGGCTTTTTTCTTGGTCTTGATGACCGCCTTCTGGCGTTTGTGATAGGCCTTGCGGCGTTTTTTGTGCTCGGTTTTCTTGTGTTGTTGTCCCATATGTTTCTTTACTTTGTTCGCAGGTTGCGATTTCGTGTAGGCACTATGAATTTTTATGCGCGGGGTTTCAACCTTTATTTGCTGGCGGCGGCGCTGCTGGCCGGCTGCGCCACGGAAAAAAAAGACACGGAACCGCTCGGCACCTTGCGCGTCCATGTCGAAAGCCGGGGCAATCTGCCGGGGGGCGGCCTGAAGGTTTCGGTGCTGCGCGCCCAGCCGGTGGTGGTGACGATCGCGGAAAATTCCATCCTGTCCGAGGCGAACATCGTGACGGCGACGCTGATTGATTCCCCCGGCGGCTTCGCGATCAAGGTGAAGTTCGACGAGAACGCCTCCTGGATCCTCGAACAAAACACGGCGGCGAACCCGGGGCGCCACCTGGCCATCTTCGGGCATTGGGGCGACACGGAGGCGGACGGCCGCTGGCTGGCCGCGCCGATCATCTCGCGCCGCATCGCGGACGGCATGCTGGTCTTCACGCCGGACGCCTCGCGCGAGGAGGCGGTGCAGCTCGTGACGGGCCTGAACGCCGCCGCGAAAAAAATCCACGCGGGCACGTTGAAATGATTTTTTCCCATCGTCGCGCCGCCAGCGCAGCCATTTTATTTCTCGCGGCGAAAATGTGCGCCCAGACGCCGTTCCAGTTTCCCACGGCGAACCACGCGCTTTACGAGCCGGGCAATGAATTGAAATTCTTTGCGACGACCGGGCCGGACAAGCCGTGGACGAGCGGGAGCTTCGGCTGTGTGCGCACAGACAAATACGGCCCGCGGATGCACGAGGGCCTCGACATCCTCCATCGGCAGACCGACAAGCGCGGCGAACCGACCGACCCCGTGGCCGCCACCGCCGACGGCACGGTGATGTATTTCAGCACGAAGGCGGGCCTGTCGAACTACGGGAAATACCTCGTCGTGCGGCACGTCATCGAGGGGCTGGAAATTTATTCGCTCTACGCGCACTTGAGCGCGGTGCGGACGGGCTTGAAGACCGGCGACGCGGTGAAGGCGGGCGAAGTCCTCGGCACGATGGGCCGCACGTCCAGCGCCGAGGCCATCGCCAAGGACCGCGCGCACGTCCACTTTGAGTTGAACGTGCTGTTGAGCGACAACTTCGCGGCGTGGTTCAAAAAAAATTCCCCCGGCGAGCGCAACGATCACGGCGTGTGGAACGGACAAAATTTGCTCGGCCTGGATCCGCGCGACATTTTGATCGCGGAACACAATCCGGTGAAAAAGTTCAGCCTGCTGGAATTTGTGCGCGGGCAGACGGAGCTATGCCGCGTGTTCGTGCGCGCGACAAATTTTCCGTTTCTGAAACGCTACCCGGCTTTGGTGCTGAAAAATCCGGTGGCGGAAAAAGAAGGCGTGGCCGGCTACGAGATCGCGCTGAACTACAACGGCGTGCCGTTCGCGCTGCTGCCGCGCGCGGCCTCGGAGATCAAGGGCGCGGCGAAATTCCAACTGCTCTCGGTCAACGCGAAAATTGAAAGCGCCAACCCCTGCCGCAAGCTGGTCGCCCAGCGCGGCAGCCGCTGGCAGCTCACCGACAAGGGACTGCGCGAACTGGAGCTGCTGACGAATTAAACCTGAACTCCGCAATCGGAATGGCCACGAAAAGGCACAAGCGGCACAAAACCCGGGGACAAAAATGGATGGCCGGCATTCCTGGAGTCTCACCTGCCGGATGAATCGTTCCCGTTAGGCCACGCGGTTTCGCCTCAATCTCTTTGCCGTGCCATCTCCCAACATCGTCGCGGCGGGCGAAGATTTTTATTCGGAGGAACATTCAACATTCAACATTCAACATCCAACATTCAACTCCGAACCCGCGGGTGCGACGGTCATTGGGCGTTCGATGTTGAATGTTGAATGTTCGATGTTTTGGTTGCGGCTCGGCCGGGCCATGCCTTTTGTGCCGCTTCGTGGCTGATTGAATTGCGGTCAAGGACGCCGTGTTGCCTGGCCCGGCATTGGGTTTCGCCACGCGGCTCCCGCTGGATTATTTATCTGCCGGCAGCTTGCGCCACCGCGGCGCGCAGGGCTTCCAATGAAAACGGCTTGTTGAGCAAAAAATCCACGTTCCCGTTCAGCTTGCCGCCCGACTTGAGGTCGTCCGCAAAGGCCGTCGCCATGATGATGGGTTGACCGGGCCGGTGTTGCTTGATGAGCGCGGCCAGTTGATCCCCCTTCATGTCCGGCATGGAATAATCCGTGATGACCAGGTCAAACTTGCCCGCTTCATAAAGCGCCAGCGCCGCTTCGCCGCTCTCCGCCGTCTGGACGGTGTGCCCGTCGTGCTTCAGCAGCATCATGATGGCCCGGCACACGGTGGGTTCGTCGTCCACCACCAGAATCTGATACGCAGGTTTTTCCGATGTTTGCATTTGAAACTGTTGAAACAATAGGCACACGCCGGTTGAACGCAATCTTTAGTTGATCTGGAAAATGATTCTCTTTTTACGCGGGCTGCCGACCCCGCACGGCTTCCCGCCACGGACTGGTCACCGCCGCCGCCGGCAGCGGTTGGTGCGCCCGTCACCGGCGGCGGTCGTCAAGGAGTCCCGGGTATTTTATTCCAGCTTAAATTCATTTTGTTCGTCCGGTTCCGTTTTGAGGCTGCCCATCCGCAGGTTCATCATGCAGCTCCTCCAGCCGGCGGCCGGAAGTCTCCTTGCCATTCCACCACAGCGTTCCCGCCGCCAGCAACATCGGCGCGGCGAGCAACAGGGCCGGAACCGTGAAGCCGGGGAATGCCGCCAGAATCATGGCGACCAGCGGCGGCCCGACGATGCCGCCCGCCTTGCTGCTGCTCGCGACCAGTCCGCCGCCGGTCGCGCGCAGCTTGGTGGGAAAAAGTTCCACGCTGTAGGGTGGCAGCATGGAGATCATTCCGCTCAAGCCGATGAGCAGCGACACCGTGAACAGGGTGAACAAAGTTTTATCGTAGCCGGCCCCGCTTTTGAAAATCGAGAAGCCGGCGAGGACGAGGGCGGTTCCCGTGGCAAAGAGAATCATCGTGCGCTTGCTGCTCCAGCAACCATACAGCCAGGCCACGACGAGACAGCCGGGCACGGCAAAGAAGGCCGCCTGGGCGAGGAGCCGGTTGGCGATCTTGCCGTCCAGGTGCAGATAGTCCTGCAGGATCGTCGGGAGCCAGGTGAGAAAACCCCAGTTCACCAGGCCCCACGTCAGGCCGTAAATACAGAGCGTCATCGTCATGACCGCGTAAGGTTTTCGGAACAGCTCCTTGATTCCGGAGGCGGTGCGCACGGTCACGGTTTTCAGGCGCGACTCCGCCGG
>JAYVCM010000098.1:0-2786 GCA_043749955.1 Limisphaerales bacterium
GCCCGAAAAGTCGGACATTTTCCAAAAATATAAAAATCAGATCAACAGCTACCTCGACGCGCAAGGCCACGACACCGCCAAGGCGTTCAAGGACTGGGAAGCCAAAAACCCCAACACCAACAATCCCGTTGCGAAGTGACCGTTGTGGCTGAAGGCCGCCGGCTCAATTTGATTTGAATTCGTATTCGCCTGATTCCACGGCGAAAACCGCGCGGCCATTTGCCTCCCGCAGAAAATTCACGCCGCGGCTTTGGGCGGCGGGCCGGCCGTTTTCGGTCACGGCGGTTGCAGATTTTGCGGGGACAAAAACGGTCGCCGTCGTGTTCGCGGGAATCGTCACCTTCAAAGTGAACTGGTTGCCGTCGCGTTTCCAGTCGCTCACAATTTTTCCACGGATGGAATTGTAGCTGGCCTTCGCCCACAACACGTCGCCGACGGGCTGCGGGTTGATGCTGATTTTTTTGAAGCCGTTGCCTTCGGAGCGGATGCCCGCGAGGTCGTGATAAAACCATTCCTGAATCTGGCCGAGCATGAAATGATTTTGCGACGAGCCGCCGTCCCACGCCTCGGTCAGGCTGGTCTTGCCCTTGGCGAGCTGCATGCCGTAGCCGGGCTTGTTGGTCTGGTTGTTGATGTCGAAAATCACGTCGCTGCGCCCTCCGTCGGCCAGCGCGCGGAGCAGATAGCGGTAGCCGACATCGCCGGCGGTCAGCGCGTTGCCGCGTGAACGCACATCGAGGACGATCGCATCCACCACGTCGGCGCGGTTCGCCGGTTCGCAAATGCCCATCACGAGCGGGATGGCGTTCGCGCATTGCGAATGGGTCGCATAGGACTTTTGAGACGCATCATAAAATTTCTCGTTGAACGCCACGCGAATTTTTTCCGCGAGTTCGGAATAATTTTTCGCGTCGTCGTCGTGGCCCAGCAGCGCGGCGACGTGCGCCATGATGGCCGCGTCCTGAAAATAAAACGCCGTGGCCGTGAGCGCGACGGGCGTGAGCTGCGAAACGCCGGGCTTTTTCGGGCCAAGATCATACCAGTCACCAAGGCCGTAGTTGACGATGTAATGGTCCGCGCGGCTGCCGAAATAAGTCAGATATTTTTTCATCGCCTCGTAGTGCGTGCGGAAGAGCTGCAGGTCGCCGTCGAATTCGTATTGCTGCCACGGCACGAGGATGAAGGTCGCGGCCCATTCCGGCGAATCGCCGAAGTCATTGCGCAAATGGTTCGTGTCGCCGGCGGTCCGGAAAATCGTGTATTCCGGCGCGGTCGTCGGCACGAGGCCGTTGGTGAGCTGTGAGTCGGCGATGTCGTTCAGTGTCTTGGTGAACAGTTGCGCAAGGTTGAATTCGTAGCGCAGCGCCGGGCCGTTCAAGTGGTCTTCCTCCAGCCAGCCGAGCTTTTCGCGATGCGGGCAGTCGGTCATCAGGCTGACCATGTTGCTGCGCTGCGCCCAGCGGACGAGCGTGCGGATGCGGTTGAACAGCGGATTGGAGCAGGCAAATTCGCCAACCGGTTCGGACGAGGAATTCACGACGATTCCCTGGAGCGATTTGATTTTTGGTAGTTTGCCCCTCTCCCCATCCGATGGGGAGAGGGTGGCGGAGCCGGGTGAGGGGGGCGTCAAATGCACCTGCACATACCGGCAGCCCACATAGAAAAATTTTGGCGACCACGTTTCCACGCCGTCGGTCGCCTTGGTGTATTCGCACCAAAGCGTGCCGCGCCGGCCTGCGCCCATCGAACTTTGATTGGCCGAGCCGTCTTCGCTGGTGAGTTCGGACGGAATGAGCCGCACCTTGCTGCCCGCCGGGCCGGTCACGGAAATTTTCGGAACGTGCGAGGCGTTCTGGCCGAGGTCGAAAACAATGTCGCCATTGGTGAGCGAGCGCGTTGCCACCGGCTGGTGAATTTCAAACGCGCGGATCGGCGGCGCGGCGCAGGAAAGTCCGCGCAATTGTCCGCCCGGCCCGTTGACGACCTGCGCGGGCGGCCATTTCGAATCGTCGAAATTGATTTTGTCCCAGCCGGGCTGCACACGGCGCGCGTCAAAATCTTCGCCGCCGTAAATCGAGGAAAACGTGATCGGGCCGGGCGCGGTGCGCCAGTGGTCGTCCGTGCCGATGAATTCCACCGAGCCGTCCTGGTATTCCAGCCGGAGCTGCGCGATGGCTTTCTGCGGGCCGAACGAGCCTTTGAACTTGGTGAACCGGCCGCCGCCGGGAACATTATACATCCCGTTGCCCAGCTCGAGGCCGGCGGCGTTTTTGCCGCGCTTTAAATCCGACGTGATGTCGTGTGTGTCGTAAAGGCAGGTGCGGTCGTATTTCGTCCAGCCGGGCGAAAGAAAATCCTGGCCGACTTTTTTTCCGTTGAGCGTCAGCTCGTATTGTCCGAGGCCGCAGACGTTCACGAGCGCGCGCTTGAGGCCGGGCTTCACGGTGAATTCGCGGCGCAATAGCAGGGACGGAATGTTCGTGTCCGCCGCGCCAATCCACTTCGCCTGCCAGCCTGCCGCGCCGGAGTTTTTGGACGAAGGCGGGTCGTTCGGATTCAAGACCCCCATCGTCCACGTCGCGGGCCGGCTCCACGCCGAAACTTTTCCGCTGGCATCCCACGCGCGGATCTTCCAGAAAACTTGCTGCGCGGAATTTAATTTTTCCCCGGCGTAGGCGACCTGGATAGTTTCGTCGGAAATCATTTTTCCGCTGGCCCACAGGTCGCCATTGCCGCGCGCGAGATTTTTGGCCGATGACGCCACGAGGATTTCGCAGGCCGTCTGC
>JAYVCM010000099.1:0-4943 GCA_043749955.1 Limisphaerales bacterium
GCTGCAACTTTCCTGGCCGCTGACCGGCGTTGAATACCGGCTGGAAGAAAATTCAAGCCTGGCGCTGACCAACGGCTGGCAGACTTCCGCCGCCGCCATCCAAATCAACAGCAACGCCATCGCGACGCAAGTGGCCGTCACGAACACCGTGCGATTTTTCCGGCTTAAAAAATAAATTCCCTCTCCGCCCCCGTCACGCTGAAATCGGATGAAGGCGGATCGATCGGGGTGCCCCACCCCCTCAACCGCCCTGCGGGCACCTTCTCCCCCACGGGGGAGAAGGCTGGGATGAGGGGGCGCGGTTCATGGGCAGAGTCACGGGTGAGTTGTCGAAGTTCAAACCGCGAACCACGCACTTGTCGCGCCGCAACTGGTGAAGGCGGAAAACACGCGAACACAAATTCAAATACGCTGACTTGAGCCGTTTGGGAAACGGCGAAAGGAATTTGGCGAAGCCGAAGGCACGCGAGGGCCGAGTGAGCGGGAGCGAACGAGTCCACGCGTAACGGAAATTAGTCCCGCGCCTGCGGGATTGGCTCGTCGCGCCGAAATCGGACTTGTCGCGCTGAAATCACATGGAAGCGGATGAAGGCGGAAGCGAGGCTACCCTGGGTAAACGTCCCACAAAAATTCTCCTCCCTCTCCTCGCCCAAACGAGGAGAGGGCCGGGGTGAGGAGTCGAACGAGGAATCCAAAATTATTTCTTCACCGCCTGCGCAATCAGACCCAAATTTTTTGGCGTCCTAATCAACAGAAACAAACACTGGCCATTGCTTCGTTCAGCCCACAAATCACCCAATCGTTCTTTCTCGTCCGTATCTTTGTTGTCCAAATGTCCGCCCTTGTATTCCACGACAAGAATTTTCCCGGACTTCAGCTTGCAGACGAAATCGGGATAGAACCGATCCGATGAAGTTTGAATCCAGAATGATGTTTCCGGTTCTCGTTCGAGATTTCGCACCCAAAACTCAACTGAATCCAATGAATCAATCACTCGCGCGCAGTCATATTCTTCACCCGTTGGTTCGATGTCGCCGACAACTTCGTAGTAGTGCTTCGTGAAAGGCAGACCGACGTATCGCTGCGAATACGGGTATTTGCTCGGCTCAAATTTGAACGTCGCCGCTGGCGTAACGAACACCGGCGACGACGCGGCGGGAAACAAAAGATTTTCAAAAGCTGATTTTCGTGCGGCTTGGCGAAGCGTTTTGATTTGCTCGACCGTGGCTTTGACGAGGCGATGCCGGTGCGCTGTCAACGCTTCGGGCGTGAACCCTTTTTTGTCCACCAACTCGCCAACCATCCGCGTCAGATAAATTCCCGTCTCCGCATCCGTGAGATCAGGATGAGCAAACGCGCGGTCAATCCAGTTCACCAGCTTGCCGATCGGCCACGCCGCCGAAGCGTCCAGCAACTTCTGGTGCTTGTCGTTCACTGGAATAAAATCCTGCTGCAATTTTTCCTTGTCGGTGATGTCTATTACAATTCCCCGCCGCTCGTCGGGAATGAAAAAGCCCGGCACGCTCGCGTCGGCTTCGCTCAAACTCCACTCCATGCAGTCGTTGAAATCGTCCTCCTCCAACTGCCGGAAAAATTCGCCCTGCTTGAACGCCAGCACCGGCACTTCAAAAAGTTCTCCGCGCTGCGACGGCGACAGCATCTTGACTTTCGCCACAGTTTTTCCCGCAAGTTTTGCGCACGCCTCGGCAACTTCCGATTTGTCCTGCCTCGTCGCCGCGAACGCAACCAAGTCTTTCTCTTGCTCGTGCGACAAAGGCTTTTCAATTGTCAGCGTGTTGGTCTTTTCGTCCCAAGTCACAACGCCCATCACGGAAAGCGGCATCGCTGACGTTGGTTCGGCTTCCAATTGCACCGACACCGGCCCGATTGAAGGCTTCGGCGCGGATTTATTGTCGGAGTCGAATGGCAAACCGCGATCCACCACCAAGTCACCAACTTCCTGTTTTTCAAAACCCGATTCCACCAGCCCGTCTTTCAATGCCTTGGCCGCTTGGTCAAATTTCGTCGAAGCCACGAACGCATACGACGCATTGAGCGGGTCGCGCTGTTTCCGTTTTGCGTTCGGCATCCGCAGCACGCGCCCTAAAATTTGTTCGATGCCACGCGCGCCGCTCAACTCCGCGACAGAAAATAACACATACGCAAACGGACAATCCCAACCTTCTTTCAACGCCGCCACTGTGATGATGAATCGCAGCTTGCAATCTGCTGCCAGCACGTCCACATCCTCCAAACCTCTGTCAGTGCCCGTCGCCACGGCGATTTGTTCTTCCGGGATGTTGAACTGTTCGCGCAACGCCTTTTTCACCGTCTCGACGTTTATGCTTTTGTGGTCTTTGTAATCTGGCTGCGCCTGCAACAACATCACCGGGCGGATGTATTCTTTGGTGATGGCTTTTTCCTGATCCGCTTCGGCTTGCAGTTTGTCCAGCAGGCCAATCGCATCGCCCAGCAATTCATCCCACGGCTCGCGGTAGCTTAAATAAATTGGCAGCTTAATCATCTCTGCCGCCTTGAGCGCGTAGGCCGAAACGGAATAGAGAACATTGCTCGGTGGATTCTCGACCAGCTCACCTTCCCATTTCACCTTTTCAACTTTGATGTTCGGCGTGGCCGTGAGTTCGAGGATGCCGGATGGATTCAGCCGCTTGAGCGTTTCAAACGCCAGCGGTTGCCGCGCGTTGTGCGCCTCGTCCACGATGACGAATGGCCGACGCAATCGAAATACGTTCACCAGCGAGCGGTGATAATGTCCCTCCGGCTGTTTCTCCAGCACGCTTACCAACTCCTGCGGCAAGCCCTCGAAATGATCCATCAATTGCCCGCTGTCGCGATACACCAGCAGATCGCTCACGTCCTTCCGGCGAAACGCCTGCATCGTTCCCACGATGATGACCGTCGCCGCGTCCAGCGTGTGACGCTTGAGCGTCAATGCTTCATCCACCTCCATCACCTCGACCGCCCCAAGTTTCATTTCCAACGCGATGCGATAATCGTCGCTGCGATTCTTCAACCGCTTGAGCGTTTGTTCGCGGATGGCGTCACTCGGCACGAGCCACAACACCAGCGCATGATCCACACGCAGCAATTCCGTCCGCGCCACATCAATCGCCTCGCAACCGAGCAATGTTTTTCCGCCGCCGGTCGGCAGACGCAGACAGATGTAGGGAATGCCCGGCAGTTGCGGCACGTCCGCATACGGCAAACCTTGACCCTCATGAATCTCCGCCGTGACCGAGGTGAATGCCGTGGCCACGGGAAAACGGTCATTCGCCTCGCCGAGCGCGCGGCAGCGTTCGTAATAACGTCGCAGCCAGTCCAGCGACTTCGTCTGGTAATTTTTCAGGTTCATTGCAATTTGATGGCGTAAGGCGTTTGTTTGAAGATGATGTTTTCCCGCGCCAGCCGCGCCTTGCTCAACCGGCAGCACGCGCCATAAATCACGCGCGGGCCGTCATGCGGTGGAATCATTGCCAGCGTTGCGCTCGTCAGCACGTTGCCGCCGTCCGGCGACTTGTCTTTGAGAATGCCGTTGTAGAGCAGGTAAATTCCGACCGTGCGACACACGCCGATGAGCGGCGATTTGTTCACACGTTCGCGGGGTAACGATTCACCTGTCTCCGTGAAATAAACATGCCGCGCCAGATCTGCAAACCGCACGGACTCACGAATCTTTCCTGACTCGTCAAACAACGGTTCGCCCAATTCGCAGAAACGGAAACCACCGCCCAAGCCTTCCACCTTTTCGCCTTGGGCATTCGTGTGGCCTTGGGCGACGCGCTTCACGCGCTCGGCGGTGATGTCGCGGGCGATTTTGGATTCCATTTCCACGAGGATGAATTTGCGGTTGCCGCCGTCTGCTTTGTTCAATTCCATAACCGCGTGGCCGGTCGTGCCGCTGCCGCCGAACGAATCGAGAACCGTTGCCGATTTGTCGGCGACCATTGAAATAAGATACGAAATCAATCCAACGGGTTTAGGAAACGAGAATTTTATCCCCATTTCATCAAGTGCTTCACTGGTGCTTTGTGTTGAACCAACATCTCGGATAACTGAAATGACATGGCTTTGAGATTCAGATCGAACTTTTACACACTCGATTGCGCCGGTGCGTGTGATAACGAATCGCGTCTTTTGCCCCTTTGAGTCGGCGACAGGTTTGTAACCGGTAGAAATGAATTCCTCGCAAATAGATTTAGAACTCCAACCGCTCAAAGCTATTGCTGGCTCTGAAAGTCTTCCGTCCCGAATTACCAAATCGTTTTCATATTGAGGCCATTTGTTATTTCGTGCCGGGATTCGACCTTCAGAAAAATCAGCCGGGAAACCTTTTGGCAATGCGATTGGAGAAATAGGATTCTTCGGGCCATTTTTAACAAGAGTGTTTTTGATTTCAGCGCGAAACAATTTGCTACCTTTGCCGATTGAAGGATCAATTACAGGAGGCGATGGAAACTTCTCGAAACATTTTGAGTAAGCCAGAACATATTCATGGCAATTTTTTATTTTGGCCTGATTATCAAAATTCCCGTCTGTCTCCCAAGCGAAACAAGCAAGCCGGTTCTTTGCCTGCGCGTGCGGAAACATTTCATCTAACAGAAAGCGTAGCGACGCTAGTTCTGTGTCATCAATCGAAATAAAAATTACACCATCGTCAGCCAAGAATTGTTTTAGCAACGCGAGACGTGGATACATCATGCAGAGCCATTTGTCGTGGCGGGAGAGGTCTTCGGCCTCCTTGCCCACGGTTTTGTGCAGCCAGGCGGTCAGGCGCGGGTCGCTCACGTTGTCGTTGTAGGCCCAGCCCTCGTTGCCGGTGTTGTAGGGCGGGTCGATGTAGATGCACTTCACGCGGCCCGCGAACTCGGGCAGCAGGCTTTTGAGGGCCTCCAGGTTGTCGCCGTGGATGATGCGGTGCCAGG
>JAYVCM010000100.1:0-5326 GCA_043749955.1 Limisphaerales bacterium
GATGTCGGCGGCTGGCACGCGATGAACAGCTCGCTGCAAACCGTCGCGGTGAATCCTTCGGCACTCTACCTTAAAGATGCCGGTGTCACCTACGCCACCAACGCGTGGACGAGCGCGTGGCAGCCGGTGCTCGCCGGCCCGGCGCACAATCCGATGGGCGTGGACTGGTTCGCGATGATTTTCGGCCTCGGCTTCGTGCTTTCGTTCGGCTACTGGTGCACCAACTTCCTCGTCGTCCAGCGCGCGATGGCGGCGAAGAACATGACCGCCGCCCGCAACACGCCGCTCGTGGCCGCCGTGCCGAAAATGTTTTTCCCGTTCCTCGTCATCGTCCCCGGCATGATCGCCGCCGCGCTCTGCACCATGCCGGACAAGGATTATCGCATCCCGCCGCCGGTGGTGGCACAGGCGAATTACACGAAGGCCGTGGACGTCGTCAAAGCCGCCAGCATTTCCGAACCGGACGCCGCCGCGAAAGCCGTGGGCGCCGCGCTCGGCACGAAAGTGGACGCGGGAAAAATCATTTCGCTCGTGAGCGCCAACGCCGCCGGCAAATTGACGGACACACAGATCCAACAGGGCCTTTACAACAGCATCGCGGAGAATGATTACGACGGCGTCATCCTTTCGCTCGTGAAAAAATATTGTCCCGCCGGTCTGCTCGGCCTCGCGCTGACGGCGTTGCTGGCGTCCTTCATGTCCGGCATGGCGGGCAACGTGACGGCGTTCAACACCGTCTTCACCTACGACCTTTATCAGGCCTACTTTGCCAAAGGTAAAAGCGACCGACACTATTTCATGGCGGGCAAAGTCGTCACCGTGGTCGGCATCGTGTTGAGCATCGGCGCGGCGTATTTCGCCTCGATGTATAACAACTGCATGGACATCATCCAGCTCGTGTTCGGCTTCGTGAACGCGCCGCTGTTCGCGACGTTCCTGCTCGGCATGTTCTGGAAACGCACCACGGCCACCGGCGCATTCATCGGTTTGTTTTGCGGCATCGGCAGCTCCGCGCTGTTCCACGCGCTGACCATCGCGCAGGGCAACGCCACCGGACTCAAAGGCGGCTACGTCAAAGTCATGTCCACGTTCCCCAGCGAAATGGCGCAGAACTTCTGGCTCGCCGCGTTCGCGTTCATCGCCTGCTTCACGTTGACGCTGGTGATTTCGCTGGCCACCAGCCGCACCAAGTCGGACGGCGAATTGAAAGGCCTGGTCTATTCGCTCACGCCGAAAATCGTGGACGACAACCAGCCGTGGTATAAGCGCCCGGCCATCGTCGGCACCGTGCTGCTGATCGTCTGCGTCATCCTGAACATCATTTTCTGGTGAACCCCAACAACCCAAACTGAAAGACTAAATTTATGGGACTCGATATTCGCTGGCCGATTGGCCTCATGTTCACGCTCATCGGCGTGCTGCTGGCCGTGTTCGGCCTCGTCAAGGGCGCCGACTCCGTCTCGCTGGGCATCAACATCAACCTCATCTGGGGCGCGGTGCTGCTCGTGTTCGGCGTGCTGATGCTGCTCGGCGCGCTTAAAGGCAAAAAAGAGGATGGAAAATAGAAGATGGAAGCTGGCGGCGTTGACCGCTGCCGTTTTCCATCCGCCATCCGCCTGATTGTTCGGCGAGGATGGAGGATGGAAGATAGCGGATGGCAAGCCGCCGCTTTTCCATCTTCCATCCTCAAACAATCATCCATCCTCGTTTGAGATTTTTATGACCCTCAAAACCCTCGCCACCCACGTCGCCGCTGAATTTCAAAAGCACTACGGCCGCCCGCCGCGCTGGATCGTCGCCGCGCCCGGCCGCGTCAACGTCATCGGCGAACACACCGATTACAACGACGGCTTCGTCCTGCCGATGGCCATCGAACGCTACGCCATCATGGCCGCTGACTCATCCTCATCGTCATCCTCATTCTCAATTTTCGACACGCACTTCAAGGAGAGCGCGACGATTGACATTTCCGCGCCCGTCACCAAGGGCCAGCCGAAATGGTCCAACTACATCCGCGGCGTGCTGGCCGGATTTCAAAATCGCGGCCAGAAAATTCCCGCGCTCGATGTCGCCTTCCTGTCCACCGTGCCGCTGGGCGGCGGCTTGAGCAGCAGCGCCGCGCTGGAAGTCTGCACCGCCACGCTCATCGAAGCCGCGACCGGCAAAACCATTGACCCGATCGAAAAGGCGTTGCTCGCACAGAAGGCCGAACACGATTTCGCCGGCGTGCCCTGCGGCATCATGGATCAATTCATTTCCGCCCTCGGCCGCGAAGGCCATCTGTTGCTGCTTGATTGCCGCACGCGCAAGACTGAACTCATCCCGATGAACGACCCGTCCGTCGCGTTGCTCGTCATCAACACGAACGTGAAGCACGAATTGAGCGGCGGCGAATACGCCGAACGCCGCGCGCAATGCGAAGAAGCCGCCAAAAATCTGGGCGCGAAATCCCTTCGCGATGTCACGCCCGACCAGCTTGAGAAGGCAAAAAGCAAGATGAGCGAAGTGGTTTACCGCCGCGCCCGCCACGTCATCGGCGAGATTGAGCGCACCGTTCACGCCGCCGAGGGCATCCGCGCCTCCAACTGGCCGGGCGTGGGCAATCTCATGTATGCCAGCCACGCCTCGTTGCGCGACGATTACGAAGTCAGTTGTGCCGAACTGGACGCCGTCGTGGAAATCGCTGAAGACATTGGAAATAAAGCCGGAATTTACGGCTGCCGCATGACCGGCGGCGGCTTTGGCGGCTGCTGTGTCGCGCTCGTGAAAGCCGATGCCGTGGACGCCATCACAAAAAAAATCGCGGCGGATTACAAGGCGAAGACCGGCATCGAAGCCACCATCTTCAGTTCCCGTCCCGCGTCCGGCGCGACGATCATCAAGGGTTGAAGTTCAATTGCCGCGCTCGACGAAGGTGGAAAGTGGACGCACCTCACTTTATTGCAAAGCTGAAGTCACCGTCCCTGAATCCCAAAGGGATTCCGCCTCAAAGCCCAGGGTTGCGAGGCACGAGCTACCCTGGGTAATCGTCGGGAGAAAATCACAACCCCAATGGGGTTGCGGCAGCAGTGAACGGCGGCGGGCCGGGCCGCAACCCCGTTGGGGTTGGGTTCATGGACGTGGCGTTCTCAAGGTAGCTCGTGCCTCGCAACCCCGCGTCTGCGGGGCTGAAGGACGCAATCCCTTTGGGATTGAGCAGCCAGCCCGCTTCTCAAAAACCGTGATGCGCACTATTGCTGGCGCGGAAAAAAACTATTGTTCGCAGCGCCCGGTTCAGCGTGGTAATCTTCTGGCAGTTGATATGGCACGCGCTTTGACAAAAAGTGATCCGGTGGGTTCCCAGCAGTTCGGGCGGTTTCATCTCCGAGAACTGCTGAACAGCGGTGGTATGTCGGAAATCTGGCTGGTCAGCGACGAACGCGGCAAGCCGTATGCGCTGCGATTTCTGAAGCGCGAACTGCGGTTCAACTTCACGGCGCGGCGCCGGTTCATGCGCGGCTGCGACATTCTCTCCCAACTCACCGAAAGCGACCACATCGTCGGCTACGTCGAGCACGGCAAGGCGGAAGGCACCTGCTATCTGCTGATGGATTACGTCGAGGCGGAAAATCTCAAGGAGCTGTATGCCCGGCAGGATGCGTTGCTCAAGGAAAACGTGGCGCAAATTTTGATTGATGCCGCGACCGGCTTGAGCGACGTCCACGAGAGCGGCTATATGCACCTGGATTTCAAGCCGGAAAACATTTTGGTCACGCGCAACGCGGCGGTGCGGCTGATTGATTTCGACATGGCGCAGCCCATCCCGGAGAAGCCCGTGAGATTTTCCAAAAATCCCGGCACGCCCGGCTACATGGCTCCCGAGCAGTTGAAGCGCGAGCCGATTGATGCGCGGGCGGACATCTTTGCCTTCGGCGTGTCGGCGTATGAACTGCTGACGAACCAGAAACCGTTTCCCGGCGATTCCCCGGCGGAAATTCTCGCCGCGCAGATGCAGCCGGCCGGCCCGGCGCCGTTGCGCGAACATAATCCCTCCGTGCCGCCCGCGCTGGAAAAGGTCGTCCTCAAATGCCTCGAACGCGATCCCGACCGGCGCTATCCCTTCAGCGGCGTGATGCTGCGCGACCTGCAGAACGCGCTTTACGTTTGAGCCGTCGTCGAAGTTCTGCGTCGCTTCACCAACAGACTGACCAGGCAGGCCGCCCACACCGGCAGGGCAATCCACGCGCCGATTTCAAACGCGCGATCCCGATAGAAGAAATGGAGTTGATGCCGTCCCGCCAGAACCTGCACGGCTTGAAAAGCGACATTCGCGCGCAACAACGGTGCCGGCTGGCCGTCAATCTCCGCGTGCCAGTTGTGATAATACGTCTGCGCCACGACGACGAGCGACGGTTCGGCGGCGTCCACTTCGGCGTCCACGGTTTGCATGCTGAATTTTGAATTAAGAATTTTGGCGTCGGTTTGATTGGAAACAGTGACGAGCGAACTGGATTGCTCCGGCAGGAAAACAAGTTTGCTTCCATCGAAATTGGGATTCCAAAAGGGTGAACCCCTCCTAGCATCATCAACGAAAAAAGGCTTTTGTCCGGCGGTGACGAGCGGCAGAAAATTTATGCGCGCCTGCCACGCCAGCACGTTGTCCGGCGCGGTGGTTTGCGCGACGCCCATGAAATCTTCAAGCCCCGACCAGTTGCCGTTCGTCGCCCTATAAATCGTCGTCAGCAGGCCGTCAAATTCGCGTGGCGTGAGGGAGAAGAAGCCGTCCACCTTCGGCACGGCGTCGAGCAGGTTGGCGTTGGCGCAATAGCCGACGCGCTTGGCGAGAAAATTATTTTTCGGATCGCTGACCGCGAAGCGCGTGAGTTCCAGCGCCGCCGCTGGTGAGAGCATCGCGCGTGAGCCACCGAGTTCCGGCTGCGGATTCATCGCGAGCCTGGTGCGGACGAGGTTTGATTCATACACGCTGGATGGCACGGTGGGATTCTGCTTCGGTTCATGCGTGAACACATCCAGCCACGCGACCAAAATTAAAACTAGCGGCGCGAAGCGGAGCAGCGGCGATTCGCTTTTGCGTGCCAGCGCAAACAAAATTACGCCGGTCAAAAGTAAAAATGCCGCCCGTGAAATTCCGTTCAGCAAAGCTGCGTGCGAATCGTCGCCCGGCATCGGCGCGTGCTGCGTCCAAAAAACAATTCCGCCGATGAGCGCGAGCAGGATGGCGCCCAAGGAAAAAATCCGGCTATTCAGTCCGCTGCAATGCCCGCCGCTCTCATGTTCGGAACGCCGGCCTCCGGCACGGCTCGTTGAAAGATTCACCGATTCGAGC
>JAYVCM010000101.1:0-3184 GCA_043749955.1 Limisphaerales bacterium
CATTATCTTGTCCGCGACTGCGGATGATTAGGCTTCGGTTTGTGGTCGGCGAGCGTGGACGTGGAGCGGAGGGCGGAGAGAAGCGTCTAGCGAATCGCAGCCGCCGCGCAACACCCGCCCCGAGCCACAGACGGAAGCCCGCCGCGATTGCGGCCATCTGCGGATGCGTGCTCGTGACGAGCGCGCGTTTCAGGAAGGCGAGACAGGCGAAGCGAGATGAGCGGAGTCCTGCTCGCCGACTGAAACGCGCGTTGGTCACGGCAGAAACAGCGTCCTTCGACGAACATCAATTATTTATTGTGGTTTTGGCGGACTGATTACCGTGGCGGCTTTGATGTTAAGAGTTTTATGGCCATCCTTGTAATTTGGTCCGATGCAATATTCGGCATTATCAAGGGAGGGGTCTATCATGGATGTCGTGAAAATGATTTGATGTTCAACTTTTGCCGCTTTAGACATTGCAACAATATGGCGCTGAAAATTTTGACTGCGCTCCGTCGTCATCCCCTTGTCTTCGATGTTGTCGCACAGCAGAAATCTTGGATAACGGAAAAAATCGAGGTCAAGTGATGCAAACAAGATTCCAAAGTGAATACTATTTTTCAGATATGTAACCGAACTCGCTGAAAATTGATTGCGCCCATCTACACTGAATGTGTTGTTGTCTGGGTCAATTGTAACGGATCGTGCAGACCGAAACCATTCTTCGAGCAAAAGGTCGTTTTTAAGGAGATACAGGGTGCGATCCTGTAAAGCATCCAGCGCCTGAAGGTATCGAGTTTTTTGATTGTCTAAACGTTTCTTGATGGAAAATTCCAGGTCTTGAATCGCCTTAGCCAATTCTCTGCCGTGGTTGCGTAGCGATGCCAGGACTTCAACAATTTTCATCTTTTGAAGCAAATCCTGAATCCCACGTTCGTAGCTGCCTTTTTCGACTAGAAGCTTGTCTGTCTTTTGATCGCGGCGTGTCTGAACAGTTTTTGAAAGGCGTTCAAATTCAGCCTGCTGAATGCGTGCCTGTTCGTTTAACCGAGCAATGGCAGTGGTATGTTTCTCATGGACTTGCCGCTTGGACAACAAAATCGTCTTTGACTCTTTGATTTGGAGCGCAATTTCCTGCCGCATCCGTGCGACTTGTTGCTTGGTGGTTTCTCCGTCAAGCTGCTGTTTGCAAAGAGAACACGTTCCGTCTTCGTGCGCCCCTTGCAATGGTGAAAGACATTGAGGACAGAAAACAAGGGGAAGACTACCGAGAACCTCGCGGGCAACATTCGCGTCATCAAGAGCTGCAAGTCGAACTTCAAGCGACGAAATAAATTGCTGGGAATCTTCGATGTCCAAACCAAGTTCCTGCAATTCGTTGTTCAGGCGATAAATATCCTTCTTGGTGGCAGTCAAGGCGGTCACGACGGGTGCGGACTCGTCCTTTTGCGACACACGCGTGGCCTGTTGTGTTTCTTGTGATTTCGACAATTGCTCGTCGGTTTCGGCCAGCTTCTTCTGAAGGTCTTCCAGCTTTGCTTTGAGCTTCACTGGATCAATTTCTATTTCCGCTTTGTCCAATGCCGCTTCCAATTGATTTTGCTGGCCACGCGCAATTTCTTGCTGGCGTTTTGCCTCCCGTAGTTCCAACTGCTCTTGATAGAGAAAATTATCATAGACGCCGAACAAGTAGTCCACAACGGTGCGACGGGTGAGAGAGGAATCAAACTCTTGAAAACGAAGCAGCGAGTCCGGCGTCGTCATTTGGTCAATGTAGATCAACCGCAGCAACTGGTGCATGGTGATGTTGCTTGATCCGTCACCGGTGGTTTCCGGCATTTGCAAAGCACGGAAAAGTGCTTGAGAAAAACTCTCCGTTTGTTCGGTGCGTTTGTAAGGGAAAACCATCCAGCCCTGCACCGCCGATTTTGTCGCCGATTCGTAATCACCAAAAAATATGTGCAACGACTGCATTCGCTCGACTCTGATTTCACGTTTCAGGGTGAGCGTTGCATCGTTGGCTCGAATTTCAGCAAACACGAAATCACAGGTAAGTGCTTCCTGTTTCCACTTGGTCATGTCACCACCCAAGGCAAAGAAAATTAAATCTGCAATGGTTGATTTGCCATGACTGTTTGTTCCGCGAATGATGTTCACGCCCAGATGAAATTTCTGGTCATAGACAATCGAGCCGTGACGCGACACGACAAGCCGGGAGAGTGAGAGCGATGGCTTAAGTTGGGTCATAACGAATTTCAGCAAGGTTGGATCGTTCCTTTAGGCCGCCCTCGCCAAAAAATGGCAGCTTCGCGAATTCTACGGAAAGGAGATCAACTAAAACTTTTGATTCCGAGTTGCGTTTGTCTATCGCTGCAACGAGAGCTGGCGGAATGTCTTTTTGAGTTCTCGTGACAAACCCGGCCTTGAATTTTTCGCCGTCAACAAGTTCGTGAGCAACGAGGCAGTGAAGCGCCGAAATTTGAAACGGCTCCAACTCGAAAAAAATCCGACGTGGATTTTCCAGACTGCGATACGGATTATAGCCCGCAACAAAAAGAGAACGCTGTTTTCTGATTGCACTGGGAAAACGAAGCGCCTCAAGCTGCTCTGGAAATAACAGGAAGAAATCAAGCACGCGAATTCGGTCCACCTCAAAATTTTCTTTGGGCGCGGCGGCAAGCAGCCGCAGCACACGGAAAATTGCGTGCTGAATATCAAACGCTGGGTTGTAAATCAGCATTGCAGTTCCATTTCAAGTGACAGTTGCCCGTGAGAAAGAAAAGCATTCCCATGATTTCTTCCGGCGAGATGCGGAGAGGGTTTTCTTCGAGAATGATTTCAACTTTTTCATAAACTTCCGTGACAAGAAGTTTATCAATCTCGTCTGCCGATGCGCCTCGGCAAATTTTTGTGTAGATGACAGACGAGAATAACTGGTGAACTTTTGCAAGAAGGTAGGCGTAAATCTCCATCGCCGCGCAGGAGTATTCATGTTTTACGAGAATTTTTGAAAAACGGTCTTTCGCGGCAAGGGCGGTATCAATCACGTCTGGGCGTTTGCCTTTGCGAAGCTTCTCTTCTAATCCCATGACGTCGCCAACTGGACGATTTTGCCAACGTTGGAGTTGTTCAATAATGATTTTAATCTCGCGATCACGCTCGGTCTCTGCGCGGTATTTTGCAATCATCCGCGACATTTGAC
>JAYVCM010000102.1:0-7575 GCA_043749955.1 Limisphaerales bacterium
CTGGAATCCGTCGGGGAAATCCGCCAACAACGCCACCACCTCCTGATAGCCGCGTTCCAGTTCCGCCACCGTCACATTGTGAATGTAACTCAAATGCAATAACCGCCGCGTCTTGTTCGTCGTCGCTAAAAACATGGCCAGACTTTAGCCCGAGATGGGTGGAATTCCAAGCTTGACCGAAGTTTCAAACATAGCGCACCTCCCCGAAAAATTCCTCCTGGCTCACCTTCCGGTTTTGGTCAATCGCCCACGTCTCATACAAATCAATTTGAAAACGGTGCGGCAAACCAATTTCAATTTCCTCCTGCATCCGCGTCCGCATCCTGCCATCGCGGAAACGGCGCACCCGCACCCACTGTTCAAAGCCAGCTTCCCACGGCAGCTTTTGAAGATAGACCCGCGTGCCGGGGAACCGCCGCGCCGTTGTCCACTCCGACGGTGGTAAGGCCCGACTAATTGTTCCTCCTGCAACCATCCGGGGCGTGTTTCCGTTGGCGCTGAACCCGTGACAATCACTTCGGGAAGCCGCGCGGCGGGGCTTCCAGCGGGCACGGCCAGGCCACCGCTGTTTATTTGCGCCACTGAAAAGATTGTCCACAATGGTGCCGCGAGCAGGGACAAACAAATTACACCGCTGTTGAATTTCATTTTATGTTTTCGTTTTTTTGGACATGGCTGCGCCATGATTAGCCCGTCAATTTTTTCGCGCGATCCAATCCTGTCCCGTTGCCGGCGGAGCCGTCACATCGCTGCGGCAAGCCTGCCCCGCCGGCGGTTGGCACGCTATGGACTCACCAGCCGGAAGAACCGTTGCGGGTTGGTGTTCTGCATGGTGAACGGGCTGGTCGCCGCCGGCACATTGGTCCACGGCCCCGTCACCTGCGTCGCGGACTGCAAGGTCCATCCTGCCGGCCAGGTCAGCGTGTTCGTGCCGCCGCTCGCGGAGAGCTGGAGGTTGGCGGATAACAGCTGCACAAAGGAAATCAGCACTGGCAACGACCGCGAAGTCTGCCCGCTCCCGTTCACCGCCTCCACCTGCAGATCGTAGCTGCCGGCGGCCACGTTCGTCAGGGTCAATCCAAACGGCGGCGTGAAGGACGAGGCCACCAGATTGCCGTTCAGATAATAGCGGACCTGCACCACGTCCGTGATGTTGCTGGCGATCTGGATTGTTACCGGCATTCCGCTGGCGGTGGACGCGGCTTCATAACGAACCGGGCTGGTGATCGCCAAAACCGGGGCGAGGGCGAACGGAACAAAATTGGTGCTCGTGTTCCCCGCCTGGTCGGTCGCTGTCAGTTGCACCATCTGGATGCCTTGGGTCACGACCGTTCCTGCCGGCGGGCTTTGCAGCTTCACGATGTCCGCAAACGACGTCCAGTCGTCGCTAAGGTTGTTGGTGGTCAGGCCCGTGATCAAATCAGGCAGGGTCGTGTTGTAGCCAACAATGGAAATGGCCGGCGTATCCGACCAGACCGGCGGCTCAATATCCCCGACGATGACGTAAGTCTCGAAGTCGAGATGATCAAAGTTCGTCCCGCTGGCCACCAGCTCCACCGAGTTGCTGCCGGGCGGATAGGCGTTGATGAAATCAACGGTGGCGTTGGTTGGTCCCGATCCGCCAGGCAAAAAGTCTGTTTGCGCCACAACTCCGTTCGTGCTCCACGTCAGCGTTATTGGCTGGCCGTCCCAATTCACGACTACAGGCCGGTTGGTGACCAGCGTGAAATTGTTGGTGGTGCGAACCGGGCCAAGCTGATCCCAGCCAACGTCGGGACCGCTGGGACTGCAGCACTTGATGGTTAGATTTTGCAGGCAGTTTGTGCTGGGATCGCAGGGGCTTGCGGTTCCGCGCTTGAGCGTTACGCGCACTTCGAGGTATTGGCCTTGAACCTTGACCGGGTAGAGGGAATACGGAGAAAAAAATCCGCCACAGAACGATTTGCCGTTTTTGATTGCTTTCCAAGGCTGGCCGGGCAGACCGGTCACTTTGTCCGCCGCCCGCACTTCCACTTTCACGTTGGTGCTACAGGCCGTCCAACTAATGGTTCCCCACACCGTGCCGGGGCCGCAGGACTGCTGAATAAAATCCCAGAAGCCGGTCGCACTGGTCACGCCGACGGCCATGATTCCAGTCTTATCACTGTAGGTGTAGGGATTTGCCGGGGGACCACCTTCGGCATTCAGATCCACGACAAGATCCACTGCGCCCACACGAAAACCTCCCGATAAAGAACCCAAATTAGGATCAACCCGCATGACTCGACTGGAGTGGAAGCATGACACCCAGATTTTTCCGTTAGAATCTACGGCCACACCGGTTGGACCATGTGGCCCTTCATTTCCAGGAGGAATAAAGCCAAATGGCGATCCGGGCAGGGATACGACTCGAAGATCCACCGTTCCGACTGCAAACCCCGTGGTGCGAAGATGTCCGATCGTATTGGCTCCATTATTCGGGTAAACGAGTGAATGTGCAATCCATACGCTACCGCTTTCTGTGACGGTCACACCTTGGGCGTAACTTGCGCTATTGGGACTCAGTTCAGAATAGCCCAAGGGATTCAAGACCGTTCCGGAAGGATTCCTGACAAAGATTAGATTTCTATCTACAGTCGCATGCCAGATGTTGCCATTGCAAGGGTCAATTGATAGGCCATAATTTCCATTTGTGGAATCCAAGTCAGTCTTGAGACCGGTCGTCAGATCAACACGCAGCAAATGATTAAGCACACCCCGCGCTGACCACAGCACATTGTTACCGTCAATCAAGCCACCATAGCCGCCTGAATTATTAGGCCCTGTGAATTCGGTTCCTATCATGGGAAGACCGGTCGCTCCTTTCACTTTCTGATGAACACCACCGTTATGTGCCACCCAGACATCGTTATTACGATCAACGGCAATTGTTCGGATGCCACCGATGATTTTATTAAGGACAGTGTAACTGGTGATGCACTCATCGTCGGCGGTCGCCGCTCTTCCGTTGTCCAGTTCCGGCCCGTTCCATTCAAGAATGTCTCCAAGTCGTCTCGAAGTTTTGATCAGGCCATCACCGTCACGGTCAACTGCCCCTGAATTATATTTGAACGGAGGTTGTAAATAATTCCCATTCGGATCAGGAACAAATGTATAATTCAAACCACCTTGATCGTTTGCCTTGTTGCCACGCGTGCCGCCAATGATCAAGGCAATTTTTGTGACTGTGCCGAAATGCGCTCTGTTTTCCGACCGATTTCCCACCCAAACATTGCCGATTAAATCAACTGTTGTGCGCGATGGATTGGAACCGAGCTGGTCATACGCGTTGATTATATTATGTCTTTCGAAACCTGAAGCGCCGGAAGAAATGCCTGCGGGTGCGGTATAGTATTCACCTAATACGGCTCCAGAATTAATGTCTATCTTCACGACGGTGCCGCGCCATGAACACGGAATATAGACAAACGGGAACGGCTGGGTGTGCGTGGGGAACCGCAGTGCGCCATTGGTGTAAATCAAGTTCATCAGCACCCCGTTGTTGGTGAAGTCGGAGGCGGTGGAATAGGTGCGGGACTGGTCGCACGGGGTGCAACAGCCAGGCAGCGTGACACAGTGAACCAGGCTGCAACATTCCACCAACGTCGCGTTGTGCAGACCCAGGTAAAAACAAATCTGTCTGTAGGCTGGTGCCGTAATGGTCTGGGTGATCTGCCGGCTTTGCCCGGGCTGGAGCGGCGGGTTCAAATAAGTGAGCGACTGGCCGAAGACGTAACTCCCATTGGTGGTGGCCATGCTCACATAACTTACCGCCTGGGTCGTGTCATTCTGGACGGTGAACGTGTAGGTGAAAATGCAGTTGGTGGGATTGGCCGTGATCACCTCGCCGCTAATCGTCAGGCAGCAGTTGCTCAATATGGTGAGGGTCTGGCTGTTGGTCGCCATGTTGTTGCAACAGTCGGTGGCCCGCCAAGTTCGGGTGACCATCAGCGGATTGCTGGAGTTGGTGGCGGTGGTAATCAGCACCGAGAAGTTGGTGCCACAGCAGGCGTCCGAGATGAAGGGAGTGTCGAATGACAACGTATCACCGCAGTTCACGGATTTGTTGGTCAAGCCGGAAATGGTCGGCGGCGTGGTGTCAATGTTAGTCACCGTCTGGCTGCACGTTTGAGCATTGCCACCACAAGAATTGGTGGCCAGCCATGTGCGCGTAATGAGCTTCGGACAGATGCCGTTGGTCACGGTGTTGAGGACGGTGATGACGACACTGGCGCCGCCACAGGTGTTGGTGGCGGTTGGCGCATCAAAGCTCCAATTTCCACCGCACATGACCGTCTTGTTGGTGGAACAGGTCAGGATCAGCGTTGACGAGGCAATGAACTGCATCTGGTTTGCGGCACGCGCAACGCTGCTGACGCGCACTTCGTCAATGCTCCCAAGAAACCGTTCGCCGGCGGGGCCGCTGTTTTCGTTGCCGATAGTGAGGGGGCCTTGGATAGCGCCATGCGACGAGTCAATCGTCAGCGCCGCCGAAATTAATAAATTGGCGGCAGTCGAGGATTGATTCAACTTGCTCCAATATAGTCTTCCAGTTGTGCCGTCATAAGTGAATGCGACATGATACCAAGTGCCCGCCACAAACGCATTGGAGCCGGTTGTCGGAATGGTCCCCGACAGCGCCTGGGGGGCGGTTCCGCCATTCAATTGAAACTGCAACAAGCCCCCGTTGATGCGGAATTGGAACCCGCGCAAGGCCGTGGCCTGGCTGTTGTCCGTGCAGATAATTTCCTGCAAGCCTGAAGTGCTGACGGGGCGAATCAAAGCTTCAAGGGTGAACGGCGTTTGCCCGCCGTTGCCAATGTTCAAATTCGTCAGGCTCAAACGATCCGCGCTTTGCGTGCCGGAATTGACATCGCCCTGATATGCGCCGGAATTATTGTAGTCATAGCCAAAAAGGTAGCCCGTCGTCGGATTGGTCATGCAGTTGCCAAAGGAAATGCTCGTGGGCGAATTCGTGGAATACCCGGCGGCCCCCAGCATCGTCGTGACTGTGGGTGGCGTCGCCGAGGCGGAAACTTCGTTGACGGAATAGGCCACGCCGCCTTTGCTGCCGCTGTTGGCGGTCAGCGTGCCGCCGGCCGCTTCGTCAAAGTGAAACAGGTAAAGCGTGTCGGCGTCCGGCGCATAAGGGCCGGGGATATCGGCAAAAGCAAATCGGGGAACCAGCGTTGCCAGCAACGTTAGCATGATGAGGCGGCATGGGAATTTTGTTGTCATGGGGTTTTCAGTTTTGAGACTGCCGGTAGTTTGCTTGAAATAAAAGTGTTTGTGACCGGATTATAACCATCGAACACGACCACACGTTTGCGCGTGTGTCAATTGTTAGGTTAAACATTCCCATTGTGAGAGCCAGAGGAGGAAATCAAGCCGGGATCACTTATGCCCACAATTGGCAACTGGTTTTATCCCGGCTACGACCGGAGGCTTTTGGAATTGCTCGTTTATCACTTAACCCAAATGTGAAGTCAAACTAATTTTTAATTTTATTGCCTGACAGCACTGGCTTCTCCGCTGCGCTGTCACTTGCCGGATGGAAATTGACCACACCGCAAAACCGCCCGACAATCCGCCGCGTCGAAAATGAAACGCCAGCGCACGTTTATTTTGTTGCTGCTGATCGCTGTTCTGATTGCTTTCGCCTGGCATCGGCGCTCGCAACACGGGCCGGTCTATCAAGGCCGTCCGGTCAGCGAATGGGTGGCCCTGGCGCTCAAGGATGACGACAGTGGAGTGAATGATGCAGCCCACACGGTCGTGAAGATCGGCGCGCCGGCGGTTCCCTTCATCATCGAGCAGGGACTCTACGATAAAAAACATTTGTTCCTGAACAAAAAAATTGAATGGCTGCGCTGGCATCTGCCTGAAAAAATCCGGTGGCGCGAGACGGATCCCTGCAACGGCCGGCACGGAACCGCCGCCTGGATGCTTTCGGAAATCGGCAAGCCGGCCCACGCTGCAGTGCCGGACATCATCAACTGCATCGAGCATTGTCCGGATAATCACTACGTCCAATGGCTTGACCTGATAGATGCGCTCCGTGATGTCAGCGAAGGAAACGACGAGGCGGTTCCCTACCTGACCAAGTTCGCGAACAACACAAATTATACGGACCGGCTGCGCGCCGCCGTGAATGTCTATTACATCAAGAACGGCGAAACCAATCTCATGCTTGAAACCATTGATAGCCTGGCGAAGTTGAAACCCGACGAACTCCTCGGCTCAAGGGAACTGTTCTGGGTGCGAGAAGATCACGAGATGAACCGGCACGTCGTTCCCCTGCTCGTCAAACTGGCTTGCGACCCGCATCTGACCATTGAGCAGCGCGCTTCCGCCCTGTCCGACCTTGAAGACCGCACCAACGACATTTCCGCCGCGCTGCTGCAAAAAATCCGGGCTTCTTTGCCCATACCGCCTGCCGCGCCGCCAGAAGATCCGTGACGCAGATAATTTTTATTCCACTCACGCCGTCGGTGACGCCTTCAACTTTTTCTCCGCCTCCTCGTTCGTCAGATTCTCTTTCGTGCGCAGCACCGCCATGCGCACGACCGGCGGATACGCCTGATCCGCCTTCATGCGCGGCTCGACGTATTCGATGATCTCGAACAGCAGGTCGTTGGCGGCCTCGTAATCCAGCCCCGTCAGCTTCGTGATGTAGCGCGTCGCGCGGTCAATGAGCTTCAAGTTGCTCGGCACCACCCAGACCATGAAGTTGCCCAGGACGCGGCCGAGGCGGACCATCGTGCAGGTGGAGAGCGCGTTCATCAGCAGCTTCACCGTCACGCGTGTCACCCCGTCGAGCAGCAGATCGGTTTTCGGCACCGGCACGAACACGCTGACCTCCGCCAGTTTTTCCAGCGCGGCAAACGCCTCACGCTGCGGGCCGAACGCGATCAGCCCCGTGCGCGAATGTTTTTTGCCCGCCGCGTCCAGTTGCCGCGCGAAAAACTGCACGGACTTCTCGCGCTCCGCCGCCCCCACGACGGCGATGGCCCCGTCCCGGTCGGCCGGCTCGCGGTATTGCGCGCCATTGATGCCGATCTTGAACCGCATCAGTTCCGTGGAACTGATCTTCTCGACGATCTCCAGCGTGCGCGGCGCTTTTTCCTCGTCCACCAGCGCGCGGACTTCTTCCAGGCTCCACTCGACGCAGCGCGGTTTGCGCTTCAAAAGATTTTCCCAGGCGGAATCCGTCCACGTTTCCGGCAAAAACACAAACGCCCAGGATTCCGCCGCCGCCGCGTCGTCGAACTTGCGGAACGGCGGCGTGCAATACGTCGGCGACCGCTCGGTCGTGTCGGTCAGCACGTCAATGGCCAGCCGGTCGGCGTAATAATTATTTTTGCGGTGCGTGCGATAAACTTTTTCCTCCAGTTCCACGATTTGCGCAAGCGCGGCCAGCACTTCCGGCGACCGCAGCGCGGCATGGGCGGTTTCGAGCTGCGCGAGAAATTCCCCGGCCACGCTGGTAACGCTGGTAACGCTGGTAGGGCTGACCTGCCGGTCAGCCGGACCATTGACCAATCCGCGCACGACGAT
>JAYVCM010000103.1:0-5293 GCA_043749955.1 Limisphaerales bacterium
CATAGCTGTCTCAATGCGGCGTAATGACTGACCGCGCACCAAGACTTCATGCGTCACGAAAATTAGACGGAGGATTTGGTCTTTGCCATCTCTCTTGAGTTCGGCGAATACAAATTCGTCATGGGGCAGAAGCATTGAATGATCTGCCGAGATTTCAACGCGAAGACCGCGCGCTTGCGGGTCGTTCGCCCAACATTCGGGTAATTTTGTGTTCAAAGTTTTGTTTGGTTTTGTGACGTTGGCGGCGGGCGAGTGTCAGCCGGACAAAATTGTCGGCGGCGCGTCGGCCAAAGCGAAGCATGTAGCCGTGCAGCCGATTCCAAAGGCGGTTACTGCGACGAGGAACAAAGCCAGTCGCAAATTCAATCGCCAATGGGCGATGACCAGAACGCGCGACATTTTCACAAAGCTGTTGTTTGTCCGGCGTGAAGATATGGATGCCGCGCCGCCCCCGCGAGATAGTCACATACCATTGTTGCGCATTGGTCGCCGCTTTGATGGTCGAATCGGAAAACAAAACATGATCCACGGTTTTGCCTTGCGAACCGTAGGACGTAATCGCGTAGCCGGGTAGAAATTCACGAAAGGATTTGTCCAAGACCCGGCCATCGGCCAATTCGACCGCGCCATCAGAGCGGACAGATTTAACCACGACAAGTTCGCCATTCGTAACCTTGCCCCAGTCCGCAAGTTTTCGGTTGGCTTTGAGATGCAACCGGTCGCCGGTCGAAAGCGCGATTTCACGCCGCTGACAGACCGTAATGCGATCCAAAAGTTTATTCGAGACAGTGACAAATTTTCCATCCACTTCCACGAGAACGCCCAGCTTTACGATGCCAACCAGTTTTCCCGTTGCCCCCCGTTTTGCCTCACGAACTTTTTGATTAAACACCACGACGGCTTCCGGCGGATAAAACCGCTCATCGCGCTTTTGCGCGTTTGTCAGATTGAGTTTGTCGAGCGCCTGAATCGTTGCATCATTTGCGCCAATCAATCCTTTTGCCTTGAGCACCTCCCGCACGCGTGAATTCACCCGATGAACTTCGGCCCAAGTTTGTGAAACCACCACCGCCGAGGTGTTTTGTTCCGCGAGCCGGACATATTCGTCGGCAAGTTTGTCAGCCTGTTCTCCCAAAGCGCACTCAACGACTGCGCCCATCTTATCGAGACATTTGAAAGATTCTGCAAATTTGCCTGCCGCCGCCGCTTCAACAGCCTTGCGATACTGCCGAATCTGGGTGCGTTCTGCGACAGTGCGCGCGAGTGCCGGATCTTGGCGGCGAATCGCCTGTAATTCAATTGGCTTGATACCGGAGTGCCGCTCAATCACAAGGAGCGCGTCCGACGCCTCAACTGCGCCATGCTGCCGGGTATCGCCGGACAAAATCACGCGAGCATTCTTCTCGCGGGCAAGTTGCAAGAGTTCGAGCATCTGCCGACCGCCAACCTGTCCTGCTTCATCCACAATAATCAACGCGCCAAAAACAACCTCACGCTTGAGCAAAAAATTTGCGATTGTTGTTGGTGACGGCAACCCGGCCTTTTCCATGTCCACGACTTGCTGGCGCTGCGGTGCGAGAGGAACCACGCGACGGCCAGTTTGTTGAACCTGCTCAACGAGATCACGAATGACAAAACTTTTACCCGTGCCAGCACCGCCGCGAAAAATTGAAATCCGATCGGTTGAGTCAAGCAATGCATTGAGCGCTTTGCGTTGCTCCTCATCCAACTTTGGATTTAACGACTGCGGGTTCATCACGAGCGAATGACACTCGGCAACACCCTCTTTCGCAGTCTGGACAATTTCCCATTCGCGCATGAGAACTTCCCGCAACGTCACTTCGGCCGGACGCGTCTCGTCCCGGATGTATCCTCGCTGTTGCGTGAATTCCTTAAGTTCGGAAACCGAAAAGCCTTCGCCCCGCGCCCGGCCCAACGCTTCCTGCCAAACCTGACATTCCAGCACGACGGAATTGCGGTCGAACAAATGTTCCTCTGCCCATTGGACGGCTTCGCTGACCGAGATGGGGATTTTCTCATTCAGAGCATTGCCCGGAAGTTTGGAAAGCTGGTTAAATGAAGCGCGTTCAGCTTCGCTTAACTGCGCTTCCCACAGCGTCAACAATTCCGCGCGGCTCAAATCTTTTTGCTTCCGGCTTCGTTCTGCCGTTGCAAGTTGTGCGCGCAAGGCTTGGAAATTTGCCCCGGCCAACTCTGGTTTTTCCGCCAGCAATTTTGCCAGCGCTTCATCAATTTGTTTGTGCCGCTTGGAAAACCGTTCACACAGATTTTCGGAGACGCCTTGGATTTCAAAATCACCACGCGCACGATTCCGAATCCCATAGCCGAAGAAACGCAATTCGCGAGCGAGTTCATGGTAATAGGTGTTCTCGGCAAACTTTCTGGCCCGCAGCAGCTCGTGATTCTGAAGCGCCTTCCAGCGATTCTCCACCGTGTCGAAGGTCGCATTGAAGACAATGCAATGCGTGTGCAGATGCGGATCAAGCTCCCGCGAGGTGTCGTGCGTGAACAATGCAGCGGCAAAATTGCTGGTCATGCGGTCGGCCTGCGCGCCACCGGATCGGATGCGCGTGGCGGCAAATGTCTCGAATTCCCGCAACGCCAGCCGAACGGCACGATTGTGGGCGGCAAGAATGCGCTCATCCCGCCCTAAGAATCCCGCGATGGAAACCGATTTTGGCGGTGAGAAAGTGAAGTCGAAGAAAATTCGCCGATTGGCCGCATTGCCGCCCTCGGCTGCTCGTGTCGTGTTCTGTCGCTGGGTGAGTAATGCGCCCGTGGCTGGATGTTGGTTTTCGCAGAGCCGCAGAAAATCTTCGGCACGGACTTTGCCAACCAATCCAAGCCGTTCAGCACCCCGTCCGTTCCATTCGCCAGCCACCCGTTGACCTTCATCGTAGTAATCCCCAACCGCCAGATGTTCCGCGAAATATTCTTCGGCGTTCTTGAGGTTGTATTGAGTCTTGGCCGTGACCACACCTTGAACGCTATCACGCCCATCAGGAAATTTGTGTCCAGCTTACACCGTCACGCCGCCATGACCAATGTGCGCTTCAGTCGGCGACGGGGACTGCGCTGATCCCGCTCCGTCCCGCGCTGCCTCCTTCCGCGCACACTCGTCACGGCTGGCTTGGTTCGCAGTCGCGGAGCGCTTCCGTCCGGTCATCGGCGTGCGACGTCGTGCTGCGGCTCTGTTGCGCCACCTGCTTCACGCCGCCTTCGCCCCCCGCCCGCACACCGATGACCGGACCGAAGCCAGTTGACGGACACAATCTGGAAGCCGCCCGGAAGCCATGAGGACAGTGCGCGCACTTTGTGTAGCAGATACAGCTAGGCCGACATCGTTTGTGGTGAACTGACGGCATGAGCACAAGCACAACTCTAACGCCGGACGGAAAACTGTGGGGCATCTATCACACTGACCGCGAGTATGCGCGGATGATGGGTGATCCGCTACGCACCACAGTTGAAGCACCCACGAAGATCGCCGCTGAAGAAGCTGCCGCCAGACTCGGCTTTAGCAATCCGTGGGCACACCCGATTGCGCCGGAAGTTACCAGACTCATGCAGTCCGTTGTCAAAAGGCTTTCATGCCGACGACAGGAACTCACCCACAAATCGTCGCGCGGCATCCACATCTGATTATGCAAACACCATCCGCCGCTCAAATCCGCACAGCCATCGAAGTGCTCGAAAAACTCGGTGAACGAGTCAACGAATTTGCCGCCCGTTCCGCCCGGCAGATACCACCGTCCAGTCTGAACGGCCAGCTCGCAGGACAAATCAGTCTGAACGCGATGGAACAAACCAAGCAAGTTCAAGAGATCACCGGGCTGCTTAAAACCTGGCACGGTGAATTGGAACACCGGCGGAAGCAAACCACTTCATATCATGTTTAAGACAGGGCACGCTTTACCCCTTGTTGGCACAAGGATTCTGCGTCCGCGAACCCGTCGCGGGGAAGTCGCGCGATGTCCGCGCGAAATCATTGCTACACGGCTAGTGGCGCGGCATATCCTCGACCTCGATTCAGCCGCGAACCAACCGCAAATGCAATCCATACAGGGGTGCGGACAATTCGTGTCCTTGGTTTATCCACGCAAACAGTCGCGTTCACAAATGCTCCACATCCACGACGCAAAATCGCCACGGCAAATTCGAGAACTGGCAGCGGTGACAAGTGCGAATGATTCATTGTCAGTCCACGGATTCACCGTGAGCACAGATGATAATTGTCCACGTCCAGGAAACATCCGAATGCCAGCAGCGGACAGTCAACCATTCCGCCGCCGCATCGTCGCGTCCATTGTTTCGCCAGTCCAATTCCCGGTTCGCATCCACATCCTTTCCGCCCCATGAACACGTTTGATCCAGCCGAAGTTCGCAAGGCGGTCGCTGAATTTACACCGCTCCGTCCGCAAAAGTTTCAGGACTTGCTGCCGGCCAAGGATGTCATCGCCGAGCTGCGGCAAAAGCGGGCTTCATATCGCGCCATTGCCGAACTACTCACCCAGCATTGCCTGCCCATCAGCAAGACCGCCATCGCCGCGTTTTGTCATCAGGTGCTTGGCGAAAATGTCCAGCCACGCAAACGGCCATTGCGCCGCCGCCCGCCCGCGCTCATGCCGTCGCAAGATATGATCCGCCCGCCTGAATCTGCTACGCCGGGTGAGACAACCCCTGCCCCAGAACTTTCTGCCAACGGCGACGAACCTTCACCAAATCGCCCGCGCGGTCCGCGCATCGCTCAAATCCGCAAACTCACACCACACAATGAAACGATTGATTCTCATCCTTAACGGCAAGGGCGGCGTCGGCAAAAGTTTCTTTGCCGTCAACTTCGTCCAGTTCCTCAAAGACAAGGGCATCGCCCATGTCGCCATTGACAGCGACAACGAGAACTCGACGCTGAAACGGTTTCATCCTGACACCCGCTTTCTGGATTTGAGCAACCGCCGTGACCTCGACGCCATTTTTGCCGCGCTCGGAAAAAGCAATCTCGTGGTGATGGATTGCCGTGCCGCCTCCACCGACCTGTTCATTGATTATTTTACCGAGATTGACCTGCCCGCCGTGCTCACCGCGTTCAATGCGAAGCTGACACTGGTGATGCCGGTGAACCACGAATCTGACAGCGTGGATCAAATCCAGCGGCTCACCGAGGAATTTGACGAGCGTTGCAATTATGTCGTCGTCCGCAATGCCGCGCACAGTGACAGCTTCGCCATTTTTGAATCCAGTGACGTGCGCGACGTGCTCGTCAAAAAGCTCC
>JAYVCM010000104.1:0-22517 GCA_043749955.1 Limisphaerales bacterium
GGCTGGGTTCGCGCGGACAAGGCTGTCCGCGCTCCGCCGCCAGTGGTGTTTGTCAAAGGCAGCATCCCAAATAAGCAAACACAAATAAGCAAACATCGGACTGGAAAAAATTCAAACTTAGGGCATTGGTATGGGCACCATGCTGGCAGCTCTCGAACCGATGCGGGAAGAATCGCCGCTGGCACGCGTGGAAAAACTTCTGCCGCGCTGGCGCGAACTGCCCATTTACCAGTCCCGGCTGGACAATGATTTTTTCCGCCTGCCGCTGATCACCAAGCGCGAACTGCGCGAAAACTTTCCGCACAATTTTCTCCGCGACGGCCAGAACCTGGAGGCGCTGCTGGCCGACAAGTCGGTGGAATTGGAGCACACGTCCGGCAGTTCGGAGGAGCGGACGCCGGTGCTGTTCGGTCGCGGCTGGTGGAACGAGCAGGAGGCGCGGGTGCTCCGGCTGAACCATTTTGTCGCGCGGGTGTTGGACAAAAATCTGCAAGCCCGCCGGGTGACGCTGGTGCCGCCCATCTGCAACGGTCTCGTTTGTTTTTCCAATTACACTTCCAAGACCGCCCGCACGGTGGGCGCGACGCGGTTTGTGAACCAGGCGCGCATCCCGTTTCTGCTGACGGAAGCGGAACTCGCGCGCATGGCCGGGGAGATTTCGGAATGGTCGCCGCGGTTTCTGGATTTGGATCCGGTGCACGGCGCGTGGTTCGCGCTGTATTGCGAGCGGCACGGCCTAAAGTTTCCATCGGTGAAATTTATTTTGTGCAGCTATGAATTTGTGAGCGTCGTCCACCGCAAAATCTTGCAGCGCGTTTTTGGCGTCCCGATTTTCAATCTCTACGGTTCGACGGAGGCCGGCCATCTGCTGATGGAAAATGATCACGGCGAGATGACCGCCTGCCTCGAAAATGTTTATTACGAGATCGTCGGGCCGGACGAACGCGGCGTGGGCGAGCTGGTGGTGACGACGTTGACGAATGACATCATGCCGCTGTTGCGTTATCGCACCGGCGACCTGGCGCAACGCGGCGGGCCGCCCGAGGTCACGAATTATTTTGTCCACGGCCGCGCGCGCGATGCCCTGTCCCGCCTCGACGGGCGGCGCGTGACGACGCTGGAAGTGGACGGGTGTTTCGCCGGTGCGTCCGGCATCGCGCATTATCAGCTCCGGCAAAACGGGCGCGGCGATTGCGATCTGCAATTCATTCCCGACCGCGAACGTCCCGGCGCGGAAGAACTGGCTGGCGTGACACAGCAGATTGAAGACCTGCTCCAGCTTGAAGATAAAATCGTTGTCCGCGCGGTGGAAAAACTGCCGCCGCTGACGTCGGGAAAATTCCGGCTTACCTGCCGCGCAGGGGATTGAACGTAGTGGCACGGGCGTCCCGCCCGTGCGTTTCAGAACTGGCGATCTATTTCGGCAGCAGAAACTCACGGGCGGGACGCCCGTGCCACTACGAATGCACTCCGAACGCGCCCGGAAAATTTTGGATTCCATTTCGTGTGTCTGGCGGGTTTCGCGGTTAATATCTCCGGCGATGGAAACGCCGCTGCCAACCGCCGAGCCCGAAGTCCGCGACGCGTGGGTTCAGAAATTCCTCGCGCATTTGGCGACGGACCGCGGTGCGTCGGTCTATACGCAACGGAACTACCGGCAGGCATTGACGGAGTTTTCGGGCTGGCATCGGGACGAACGCAAGTCGGCCGCCGTCTGGGAAAAACTTCAGCGGGATGACTTCCGCAGCTACCTGCGTTTTCTTGGCCGGAACAGTTTAAGCCGCGCGGCGACGCAGTTGCGTTTCTCGGCGCTGCGGACGTTTTACAAATTTCTCATGCGGCACGGCGTTGTGGAAAATCTGCCGATAAAAAATATTCTGCTGCCGAAGCTGGAAAAGCGGCTGCCGCGATTCCTCACCATCAAGCAGATGAAGGATTTGCTCGCGGCACCGGCCAGGCTGCTGGAAACGCAGGCGCAAAAAAAGGGGCCGGGCCGTCCGATCTCGGCGGAAGTGTGTCTGCGCGATGTCGCGGTGCTGGAGACGATTTACTCGTGCGGCTTGCGGATCAGCGAACTGTGCGGGCTGCGCGTGGAGGACATTGACTTCAGCGAGCAGATCGTCCGGGTGCGCGGCAAAGGGAAAAAAGAGCGGCTCGTGCCGGTTGGCGGACCGGCGTTGAAAACGATTGAAAAATATTGGGCCGTCTTGCTGAAGCCGCCGGTGGGGATGCAGCCGGTTTTTCGCGCGGACACGAGCAAGGCTTCGCCGCTGTCGCCATTGCAACTGTCGCGGCGGTTGAAAAATTATCTGGCCATTGCCGGGCTGGATCCGGGTCTGACGCCGCACAAGCTGCGGCACAGTTACGCCACGCATCTGCTGGACGCGGGCGCGGATTTGCGGAGCGTGCAGGAACTGCTCGGCCACGCGCACCTCATCACGACGCAGGTTTACACGCACGTCACGACGGAGCGGCTGAAGAAGGCGTATGATGCGGCGCACCCGCGGGCGTAGTTGGAGTTCAGGCTTCAGCCTGTTTCGGCAGACAAGCTAAAGCTTGAACTCCAACTTGCGGAAATAATTTGAGTTTCGCCGCCGTTGAGGCTGGAGCTGCTTGACCTGAAGAAAAACAAAAATGCAGTTGACACCAAACTTCGGGTTGCATAGTGTATGCCGGTCAGAGCCGCAAAATTCACCATTGCCAGCCTCTTAAATTTCGCAAGAAACATGAGAGGGTTGGTTTTTTGTCGTTTTGCGAATCGGGTTTGAACAGAAAGTTTTTGGATGCCCATGTAGCTCAGTTGGTAGAGCACGTCCTTGGTAAGGACGAGGTCATCAGTTCAATCCTGATCATGGGCTCCATTTAAAAAACAAAACGCAGCAACCGAGAAAAGCAACACACTAATCACATGGCCAAAGAGCAATTTCAAAGAACGAAACCGCACGTCAACGTCGGCACCATCGGTCACGTTGACCACGGCAAATCCACTCTCACGGCGGCAATCGTCCACGTGCAGTCCAAAAAAGGCATGGCGACGCCCATCTCGTATGCCTCGATCACCAAAGGCGGCACGGTTCGTGACGAAACGAAGACCGTGACCATCGCGGTGTCGCACGTGGAATACGAAAGCCCCAAGCGCCATTACGCGCACGTTGACTGCCCCGGCCACGCGGATTATGTGAAGAACATGATCACGGGTGCCGCGCAGATGGACGGTGCGATCCTCGTGGTGAGCGCCGCCGACGGCCCGATGCCGCAGACGCGCGAACACATTTTGCTGGCCCGCCAGGTCGGAGTGCCGAGCATGATTGTCTGCCTGAACAAGGTTGACCTGGCTGATCCGGATCTGCTCGAACTCATCGAAATGGAAATACGTGAACTGCTCACGAAGTATGGTTTTCCGGGCGACACGACGCCGATCATCCGCGCTTCCGCGACGGCCGCCTTGAATGGCACGCCGGAAGGCGAAGCGCAAATTGCCGCCTTGCTCGAAGCGCTGGACACGTTCATTCCTGACCCGGTCCGCGAAATTGACAAGCCTTTCCTGATGTGCGTCGAAGACGTGTTCACCATTGAAGGCCGTGGCACGGTCGTGACGGGACGCGTTGAACGCGGCCTGCTCAAGAAGATGGAAGAAGTTGAAATCGTCGGCTTGAAGGACACAAAGAAGACGGTGGCGACGGACATCGAAATGTTCCGCAAGCTGCTGGATTCGGCGAGCGCCGGCGACAACGTCGGGGTGCTGCTCCGCGGCACGACGAAGGACGACGTGGAGCGGGGCATGGTTCTGGCCAAGCCGGGTTCCATCAAGCCGCACACGAAGTTCAAGGCGGAAGTTTATGTTCTGTCCAAAGACGAGGGTGGCCGTCACACGCCGTTCTTCACGAACTACCGTCCGCAATTTTATTTCCGCACCTCCGACGTCACCGGCACGCTCACGCTGCCGGCGGGCATCGAGATGGTGATGCCGGGCGACAACGTCTCGGTGGACGTGGAGCTTCAGAAAACCGTCGCGATGGAAAAGGGCCTGAAGTTCGCGATCCGCGAAGGCGGCCGCACCATCGGTTCCGGCATCGTCACGGATGTCGTCGCCTGATGGCGAAGCAGTTTCGGGAGCGCGGAGTTTGAACCTCCGTGCTCCCTTTTTGTCCGTAGTAGAGACGGCGGGAATTTCGGCTACGGCGGTAGCTCAATTGGTAGAGTAGTGGTCTCCAAAACCATTGGTTGTGGGTTCAAGTCCCTCCCGCCGTGCCAGCCGGAAAACGGGTCGGTGGATGAATGGATTGGCAGGATGTCGGTTGGAAATTTATCCAACTATCCATCCATCCAAAAATCCAGCTTGCAATCCTGCCTGTCATTGGAGAGGTGGCAGAGTGGTCTATTGCGGCGGTCTTGAAAACCGCTGTGGGTGAAAGCTCACCGGGGGTTCGAATCCCTCCCTCTCCGCCAGTCCGGTCGGGCGGGAGAAGACGGTGAAAAATGCGGTCAACTGCGGCGCGGCAAGCCGAATAATTTTTTGTGAATAATTGGACGACAATTGCGATTTGGGCGGCGGTGATTGGTTCTATCTTTGGCTACCTTTGGTGGCAGGGGCAGATCCAGCGCCTGGCCGTGTATGTCCAGGAAACGCGCGAAGAGCTTAAGAAATGCTCCTGGCCGACCTGGATTGAACTGCGCGGTTCCACCATTCTCATCATCGTCACCGTCGCGCTGCTGGGCCTGTTCGTCGTGATCGTGGACCGCATCCTGTTCACCATTTTCATCCGCTAATAATTTCATGCGCAACCAGTGGTTCATCATCCAGACGCTTTCCGGCCAGGAAAACAAGGTCAAGGACAGCATTGAAAAGCGCGTCAAGACGGACGAAATGCAGGACTTCGTGAAGGAAGTCCTCGTGCCGATTGAAAAAGTCGTCGAGGTCCGCAACCAGAAGAAGACCGTGTCCAACCGCAAGCTGTGGCCGGGCTATGTTTTCGTGGACATGGTGCTGCTCGACGAGGAGAACCGGATCATTGAGAAGCCGTGGTATTTCATCCGCGAGACGCAGGGGGTCATCGGTTTTTTGAGCGACCCGCCGCAGCCGACGCCGACCGAGGAAGTGGACGCCATCAAGGTGCAGATTTCCGCCTCGGAAGAGACGGAAAAACCGAAGGTCAATTTTGCGGTGGCCGAAACGGTCAAGATCAACAACGGACCGTTCCTGAATTTCAGCGGCGTGATCGAGGAGATTGATCCGGAACGCGGCAAGCTGAAGGTGACGGTGAACATTTTTGGACGCAATACGCCGGTTGAACTGGAGTATTGGCAGGTGGAGAAAGCGTGAGTGACGAGTGATTCGTGATGCGTGAAAAACACGTTTCCCGCATCACGCATCACGCATCACAAAACAAATTTTATGGCAAAAAAAATTACTGGACAGATCAAGTTGCAGATTGCGGCCGGCCAGGCCAATCCCGCACCGCCCGTCGGCCCCGCGCTCGGCCAGCACGGCGTCAACATCATGGGCTTCTGCAAAGAATTCAATGCGTTGACCAAGAACGACGCCGGCCTGATTATTCCCGTGGTCATCACGGTGTATCAGGACAAGTCGTTCACGTTCATCACCAAGTCGCCGCCCGCGTCGGTGCTGCTCAAGAAGGCCGCCGGCATCACCGCCGGATCGAAAGTCCCGAACAAGGAAAAAGTCGGCAAGGTCACGCGCAAGCAGATTTTGGACATCATCAAGATGAAGTCCAAAGACATGAATTATTCCACGGAAGAAGCCGCCGTCCGGATCATCTCCGGCACCGCGCGCAGCATGGGAATTGAAGTAGTCGGTTAAAATTAAAAACACAACCGCGGGAGAGCCAAAAGCTCGTTTGCACCGCACCAACATAAATGCCCAGTAAACGATTCAAGAAAGCCCTCGAAGTTGTGGACGCCAAGAAAGCGTATCCGCTCAAGGAAGCCGTCGGCGTCCTTGCCAAATTTCCCAAGGCAAAGTTCAACGAGACGATTGATCTCGCGTTCCGCCTCGGCATTGACCCGAAGCAGTCCGACCAGATGGTTCGCGGCACGGTGCCGTTGCCGCACGGCAGCGGCAAAACCGTCCGCGTTTTGGTTTTTGCGCGTGGCAACGCGGCGGATGCGGCCAAGGCGGCGGGCGCGGAAAACGTCGGCTTTGAAGACATGATCGCCAAGTGCGTCAGCGGCTGGACTGATTTCGATGTGGCGATTGCCACGCCGGAAGCGATGATCGAAGTCCGCAAGCTGGGCAAGGTTCTCGGGCCGCGCGGCCTGATGCCGAATCCGAAGACCGGCACGGTCACGGACGACACCGCGAAAGCGGTGAAAGAAGTGAAGGCCGGTCGTGTGGAATACAAGACGGACAAGGCGGGCAATGTTCACGTCATCGTGGGCAAGGCTTCGTTCGCGCCGGAACAGCTGGAAGCCAATGCGCGCGCGGTGATTGAAGCCGTGGCCAAGGCGCGGCCGCAGAGCGTGAAGGGCGATTATTTGAAAAGCTGCACGCTGTCGGCGACGATGAGTCCGCCCGTGCGCGTGGACTTCCGTGAGTTCCTGAACAATTAACTAATTTTTCCCATGCGTGCTGAAAAACAATTACTGACGAAAGAATACACCACCCGGTTGAACGCCTCGCCGTTCTTCATCGTGGTCGGTTATCAAGGCCTGAAGGTCGAGCATCTGACCGAACTGCGCAAACGCCTGACCAAGGCGGGCGCGGAGATTCACATCGTGAAGAACACCGTGTTCCGCATCGCCGCGAAAGAAGCCGGCGTGGCGGACTTGAACGGTTCGCTCACGGGACAGCTCGCCGTCGTGACCGGACAGAAGGATATTTCCGTCGCCGCGAAGGCGCTGAAAAACTTTTCGGCGGAATTCGACAAGCTCAAGCTCAAGTTCGGTTTCTTGAACAGCCAGCGTCTCGAAAGTCCCGCGATCCTCGCGCTGGCTGATTTGCCGACGCTCGACGTGCTGCGCGCCAAATTGCTGGGCCTGTTCAACGCGCCGGCGACGAAGCTGGCGATCTTGCTCAACACCCCGGCGATGCAGCTCGCGCAGGTCATCAAAGCGAAGGCCGAGAAGGCCGAGTAACAATTTTCGGTTTGAAATTTGTAATTTCAAACCGGAGAAAACAAACAACCAACAACAACGTAAATCGTCGGTTCACACGCCGTGGACTGAAAACTGCCGGGGCCCCGGCAAACGACGAGACGACCGAAAGAAAAGTAATATTATGGCAGACTTAGCAAACATCGTGGAAGAATTGAGCAAGCTGACGGTCATCGAAGCCGCCGACCTGGTCAAACAACTTGAAACCAAATGGGGCGTCTCCGCTGCGGCTCCGGTCGCGGCGGCGGCTGCTGGTGGCGCTGGCGCTGCCGCGGCGGCTCCGGCCGAAGCGAAAGACACGTTTGACGTGATCATCGCTTCCGTTCCGGCGGACAAGAAGATCGCCGTCATCAAAGCCGTGCGCGAAGTGAAGGCCGGACTCGGCCTGGCTGAAGCGAAGGCTTTGGTCGAAGGCGCTCCGAAGACCTTGCTGGAAGGCGCGAACAAGGCGGACACCGACGCGGCCAAGAAGAAGCTTGAAGAAGCCGGCGCGAAAGTGGAAGTCAAGTAAGTGTTGGAACGGGGGCGGTGGTTTCGCTGTCGCGGAGCCGCCGCCCCGTTCCCGTCTCTACGCGGAAAACGAATTTTGTTCAAATTAAAAGCAGTCAAGTCGGTTGTGAGTGTGGCGAGTTTGCCGTTGAACACGGCGGGCTGGCCTTGTGTCGTTAAATAAAAATTGCCGGTGCGGCGCCGTTGCCGTGCCCCGAAAGGAAAATCAAAATGCCATCGCGAGTCACAGAACGTATCAATTTCGGAAAGATCAAGGAGATCGTCATTCCGCCGAACATGATCGAGTTGCAGACGAATTCCTACCTGGAATTCCTGCAGGCCGATGCGTCGCCGAAAAAGCGCAACAAGCAGGCCGGCCTCGAATCCGTGTTCCAGGAGGTGTTCCCCATCGAGAGCTACGATGGCAAGTGCAAGCTCGCCTACGATTCCTACGAGGTGGGCGAACCGAAGATTGACTGGCTGGAATGTCTGCGCGAAGGCCTGACCTATGGCGCGCCGCTTTACGTCACGTTCAAGCTCATCGAGGAGGAGAAGGGCGCGAAGGAAGAAAAAGTTTTCATGGGCGAACTCCCGCTGATGACGCCGCAGGGCACGTTTGTCATCAATGGCGCGGAACGCGTCGTGGTCTCGCAGCTGCACCGCTCGCCGGGCATCGCGTTTGAAGCCACGCAGCACCCGAACGGCAAGATGCTTCACAGTTTCCGCGTGATTCCGGATCGCGGTTCCTGGTATGAAGCGCAGTTCGACACGAGCGACCTGCTTTACGTTTATCTCGACCGCAAGAAACGCCGCCGCAAATTTTTGACGACGACGTTCTTCCGCGCGCTTTCGTTCCTGGCCCACGAGGACAAGGAAAAGGGCAGCAAGTCCAAGGACAACGGCGGCCTCACGCGCGGCACCGACGAGGAAATCTTGAAGCTGTTCTACACCATCGAGGAACTCTCGGTGAAGGAAGCGGAAAAGATCGAGGATCTCCAGAACCATGTGCTCGTGCAGGACGCGGTGGACGAGGAAAAAGGCCTCGTCGTCGCGCGCGCTTTCGAGCCGCTCTCGAAATCGGTCATCAAGCAGATCGCCGAACTCGGCATCACCAAGATCAAGGTCGTGGACACTTCGGTGGACGAAGGCAACATGATCAAGTGCCTCAAGAAAGATCCGGCCAAGAACGAAGAAGAAGCACTCAAAGATATTTACCGCCGCCTCCGGCCTGGCGATCCGCCCACGGCGGCGAACTCCCGCGCCCTGCTCAAGCGTTTGTTCTTCGATGAAAAACGCTATGACCTCGGCCGCGTGGGTCGCTACAAGATCAATCAGAAGCTGGGCATGAAGGCGGAAGGCCGCATCCTGACCAAGGAAGATTTGGTAGCCGCGACCAAGTATTTGCTGAAGCTCAAAAAGGGCGAAGGTTCGCTGGATGACATTGATCATCTGGGCAGCCGCCGCATCCGCACGGTGGGCGAATTGCTGTCCAACCAGTGCCGCGTCGGGCTTTCACGGACCGAACGGCTCGTGAAGGAACGCATGACGCTGTTCGATCAGAGCGTCGAGGCGATGACGCCGCAGAAGCTCATCAATCCGAAGGCGCTCTCCGCCGTGATCCGCGATTTCTTTGGCCGGAGCCAGTTGTCGCAGTTCATGGATCAAATTAACCCGCTCGCCGAATTGACCCACAAACGCCGCTTGTCGGCGCTTGGGCCGGGGGGTCTCTCGCGTGACCGTGCTGGATTTGAAGTCCGCGACGTGCATCCGTCGCATTACGGCCGCATTTGTCCCATTGAAACGCCCGAAGGCCCGAACATCGGTTTGATCGCGTCGCTCGCTACGTTTGCGCGCATCAACGAATTCGGCTTTCTCGAAACGCCTTATCGCAAGGTGGACAATGGCAAAGTTTCCAACCATGTCGAATACCTGACCGCCGACCGTGAAGAACAATTCATCGTCGCCCAGGCCAATTCGGTCATGGATGAGAAAGGTCATTTCACGACGGACCGCGTCGTCTGCCGCCAGCGCGGCGAGTTCATTGACGTGGAGCCGACGAAGGTTGACTTCATGGACATTTCGCCGAAGCAGTTGGTTTCGATTGCGGCGAGCTTGATTCCGTTCCTCGAACACGATGATGCGAACCGCGCCTTGATGGGTTCCAACATGCAGCGCCAGGCCGTGCCGCTCCTCGTCACCGAGGCGCCGCTCGTCGCCACGGGCATGGAAGACCGCGTCGCCCGCGACTCGCGCGCCGTGCTGGTTTCCGATGAAGCCGGCAAGGTGGCCTCCGTCACCGGCAACCAGATCATCATCACCGAAGACGGCAAGCTGCCGGAGACGAAAAAGAAAATCAAACATGACCCGGCCAACGGCGTCCATGTTTACCCGGTCCGCAAATTCATGCGCTCCAATGCGGCGACCTGCATCAACCAAAAAATCCTGGTGGAAAAGGGCAGTCACGTCAAAAAAGGCCAGGTCATTGCCGACGGCCCCTGCACGCAGAACGGCGAGCTTGCGCTCGGCCGCAACGTGCTCGTGGCGTTCATGCCGTGGAATGGCTACAACTTCGAGGACGCCATCATGATCAGCGAGAAGATCGTGAAGGACGACATCTTCACTTCGATTCACATTGATGAATTTGAAGTGGCCGCCCGCGACACGAAACTCGGGCCGGAAGAAATCACGCGCGACATCCCGAACCTCGGCGATGAAGCGTTGAAGAACCTCGGCACCGACGGCGTCATCCGCATCGGCGCCGAAGTGAAGCCCGGCGACATCCTCGTCGGCAAGATCACGCCCAAGTCGGAAACCGAACTCGCGCCGGAAGAACGTCTGCTCCGCGCCATCTTCGGTGAGAAGGCAGCGGACGTGAAGGACACTTCGCTCAAGGTTCCGTCGGGCACTTACGGCATCGTCATGGACGTGAAAGTTTCGTCCAAGAAAGATGGCGAGAAGACCACCCGTTCGGCTTCCAACGAGGAAAAGCGCCACGCGAAGCAGATCGAGTCCGACCATGCAAAGAAATTGAACGAGCTGCAGGACCAGTTGACGGAAGCGTTGAGCAACATCTTGCTCGGCGAAAAAATTCCGCTCGACGTCGTCAATTCCGAAACCGGCGAGATCATCATCCCGGCGAACCGCAAGATCACGAAGACGCTGCTGCGCAAGCTCGCGACGGTCTATGACCGCATCGAGATTGATCCGTCGCCGATCCGCAACAAGATCAGCGAGATCATCGGCCAGTTCAAAAAGAAGTTCGACGATCTGCAGATGCAATACGACGAGGAGATGGAACGTGCCGAGGCCGGTGACGGCGTCGAGACGGGCATCGTCAAGTCGGTGAAAGTTTATATCGCGTCCAAACGGAAACTCTCCGTCGGTGACAAGATGGCCGGCCGTCACGGCAACAAGGGCGTCGTCGCCAAGATCGTGAAGGAAGAAGACATGCCGCATCTCGCGGACGGAACGCCGGTGGAGATCGTATTGAATCCGCTGGGTGTGCCGAGTCGTATGAACGTCGGCCAGGTTTTGGAAACGCATTTGGGCTGGGCGGCAAAATTGCTCGGCTTGAAATTCGCCACGCCGGTGTTCGACGGCATGAAGGAAAAGGACATTCGCGGCTATCTCAAGCAGGCCGGTCTGCCCGAACACGCCAAGACGCATCTGCTCGACGGACGCACCGGCGAACAGTTCGACCAGGAAATTGTCGTCGGCTACATCTACATGATGAAGCTCGGACATTTGGTCGCGGACAAGATTCACGCGCGTGCCGTCGGTCCGTATTCGCTCGTCACCCAGCAGCCGCTGGGCGGCAAGGCGCAATACGGCGGACAGCGCTTCGGCGAAATGGAAGTGTGGGCGATGGAAGCCTACGGCGCGGCCTACACGTTGCAGGAACTCCTGACCGTGAAATCCGACGACGTGCAGGGCCGCACGCGCATCTATGAAAGCATCGTCAAGGGTGACAACTCGCTCGAGGCCGGCATCCCGGAATCGTTCAACGTGCTGGTGAAGGAAATGCAGTCGCTCGGCCTCGATGTGAAGGTCGGCTATTCCAATCCGCTCGAACATGCCGGCGACAACGCCGCCGCAACCGCCGCCGCCGCGCTGGCCGCAGCTTAACCCGCGACAATTAGTTTAGTCATCAAAGCCGGAGTCGAAAGACTCCGGCTTTTTTATTTTAAGAAAAGTCTTTGCATTGTCCGATGAAAGAGCTAAAACCCAAAGCGTCGGTCAGCACGTTTCAACAAATGTAGAAAACTAAAAAACAAAATCAATTTGCGGCTTCGGCTGCTGTCTCCTACGAAACTGGTAATTTCCGAGACTCCAAGATTGCTGAAGCACGCCCGTAACTGGGCGTGCCGAAAGCGTTCTTGGAAGGCATACCAGTGCCTGTAGGAGAGCGTGAGTAATCACGCCCTCTGTGTTGAGGGAGCGGGTGGGAACGCAGGAAAGAAAAAACATGAAATCAATCAGAAGGATTCTATTAACCGGGGCTGGGCTTCTCGTATCGCTCAATATTCTCGCCGCCGCGCCATTGCTGTTATCCGGTCAACCGGTTCAATCCATCGGCGTAATGCAAACGGCGCAGCCGGATTCCATCGTCCAGATCACCGCCGAGGCGCAAGGTTTGGCTTTGGTGCCACCGGAGTCAGTGCCTCCTTTCGGAACTTTCTGGCTGGTGGAGCCGGGAGCCGGTCGCTGCATGGCGGTGCCGCTGCCTTGTCCGCCGATTGATCCAAGTCTGCCGATTTACGCCATCGCCGACGGGCAATTTCTCGTGGATGGCACTGCTGGCCAAGCATTGCCGGTCAACTCACAGAGCGGGCGGATGACGACAAGTGCCATGGTAAATTCCGCCTTGGAAGCGCAGGCTAACGCCGTGGTGGCTTTGATCGCCACAGTTCAAGACGCCCAGTTCAACCGAGAATTTACGATGGCCTTTGGCCTTGACGAGGAAACGGATTCACCGGGGGCTTATTCGCCAATGTTTTGGTCTTTTGACACCAATTCACTCTGGCTGGAAATTAAAATTGTCACAAATGGGCTGGCGTATTTGAATCTTCATCGCGCAACGAATAAAGTTTATGAAATATGGAGCAAGACGGATTTGACGCTGGCCAATTGGAACATTGAAACGGAAGTGTGGCCGACAAATACACAGGTGATGCCGTTCATCGTGCCAAAATCAGGCCGTGTGAACCTGTTCTTTTGGGCGCGGGACTGGACCGGCGTCACTTCCCATGGAAACACCACGCCGGAATGGTGGTTTTGGGCTTACTTCGGCACGACGGCCTTGTCAGACACCAACCTGGATAATGTGGGCAACAATCTTTCATACGATTACCTGTTTGGTATTGATCCGAATGTCATCCAGTTCTCATTGCGATTCACGAATGATTATGTGAATGCCAGCCCGGTCTATGGAGTGATTGATCTTGTGGGCGGGGTGCCAGCTTACAAGGCTGTGCTGATCAATGACACCAATCCGACACACGCCGTGTGGCAACCTTATAGTCCGAGCGTCGTTGCCAATCTGAATTCGGGAGATGGTATTTACACCGTCATGGTCGGGCTGCGAGGATTGGCACCCAATGCGACGCCGACTTGGGTGCAAACAACCTTGACGCTGAACACTGCGCCATTGGTGATTACCATAACCAATCCGGTTGTAAGCACTGTTTGGCAACGAGTGATACAAGTGCAGGGGCTTGCCAGCAAGCCGCTGGCTAATGTGAACTACGGCATCAGTAATGCCGCCGGCATCTTTACAAATCAGTCCGGTTTTATTACCGGCCAGACTTACAATACCAATCTGGTGGCTGTGGCGTCCTATTTTCAATGCTATGATCTTGCGCTGACCAATGGCGTCAATTCGATCACGCTCCGTGCCACGGATGTTTTTGGCAACACGGCGACCACCAATCTGAACATCACGCTGGATTACAACAGTGGCACCAATCCTCCGGCGCTCACCTTGGTCTGGCCGACCAATAACACCGTGGTGGCGGGAACGAATTTCATGTTGCAAGGATTGCTGGATGACGGCACGGCTTCGGCGGTTGTCAGTGTGGGAGCCAGCACTTTCAACGGCTTGGTCGAACGTGATGGCAGATTTTCAGTTGCCAATCTGCCCTTGTCCGGAACTAATCTGTTTACCATCAGCGCCACCAACGCCGCCGGGCGTGGCATCAGCAAGACCTTGACTGTGATTCAGAGCACGGTCTTAGTTACGATCAATCCGCCGCCGGCGAGCCAGCAAGAATTTATCACAGTGACTGGCACGGTCAGCGACAACAGTCACGACGTTTATGTCAACAGCGTGAAAGCCACCGTTAGCGGTAATTTAACTTGGAGTGCGAATAATGTGCCAGTGCTTGACAACCAAGGCAGCGGACAACTCACGGTGAATATCTACCCTCCCAACAGTGATATCAGCGTGACTCCGCCGCTAACCAGCCAGCGGGTGCTTATCGCCATGCAGCCAATGGTGCAGGCGGTCAGTTATCAGGAAAAATTCACCGCGCTCGATTCCAGAACCCTTCTTTGGTCTGCCACTGATTTTTATGACACCAAGCTTGCCCGGCAGTGGACCAATGGCATGGGCGGAGCCAGCCTGTTAGCTGAGGTTAACTCTGGGGGCTGGGGGCATAATAATTATACGATCAATTTGTTTTGGCCGGTTTACTGGCCCGATGGAGCGTTTCTGCCCGGAACCTTTTGGAGTCCGAGCTATTCTGAGCCTTATGGCGACTATGCTCCCTCGACTTGGGCCAATGCGACTTTGCAAGCCAGCGGTGCCGTGCCACTATATGAACCGATACCATACTATTTTATCGGGACAGCGCAACGGCAGTTGACCCGCAAGGCCGTCACGGAGGTTCAACTGGTGGCGGGCGGACCGGCAGTGGCCGGGCAGTTTCAGCTCATTCGTTTGCTGGTCAGCGCCGCCGGCTACTCAGACAACGGTCTGGCTCCGTTCGCGGGTTTTTATGACCTGTATCGTGGCACAGGTTTTGAAGAGCCGGGCACTGTGCCGGTGCCAGCCACCGCCATTCAAGTGCTCGGCCAGGTGGTGATGCCCACGGCAACCAATGCGTATGTGGGTGAAAAATATGTGCTGATCCCCGCCGGTGCGGTGCATGACCTGCCGGTGAGTGTCATGGGCACCAACAGCGGCAATTACAGCTTCAAAATCCAGCGGCCGGAAGATGGCCTGCGAATATATGACGCCAGCAGCGGGCAGGACTTGACGGACCAGACCAACACCGTGATCGTGGGACAACAGATGAATCTGATTTGCACAACAGTCACCACCAACGGGCCGCTCCTAAATAATTTTCGGTGGATCGTGCCTGGGTTTGCCATTTCTAATTATGTCGTGGCGACGGATGCGAGCAGTGCGATGGTGGTCACTAATTTTCCGACCAACAATGCCACGGCAAAATTTTATTGGGTTGGTGGCGCGAGCAATCGCATCGTCCAATGCTCAGTAGCTGTGCAAGGAAAGACAGTATCAGCAAAAGCGGTTTTCAATGTTTTGAGGCCGACAATAAATTTTATTGGCTCCATTGATGACAAGGTTGCTTTAAATACAAATTATGCAGGTTCGGGAGGAGATTTGTATCTGCATTTTGGCGGGTCTGTTAATAATGGAGTGACGAACTGGGGAATTAATTGCATTGCCACTAATTCGAACCTTCAAGGTTATGACACAAATTCAAATGCGGGATTTTGGGCAGTGCAAATTGTGGTCAGTGATAATCTCAGTGGAATTAAAAACGATGGATCGAGTCATACAAATGCACCAATTACTAATGCGTTGGATAACGACAATTACCCTACGAAAAATTTGGGTGCGGGCAAGGGATCTGCATTTTTTGATGCCCCTTCCATAGGCGGCTTCCCTACAAATTATGTTCAGCTTTCAAAATCAGAAAGTTTCAGAACTGTTTTGATGTTTGTGCCGGACGAGCCAGACATGATTCCTATTCCAATGAGAGAAATTAATTGGAATTGGTCTGCGGTTATTACTTATACAAATAACCAGTGGAGTTTAACTTCATCGAATTCCGCCATAACTGTGAACAACTTGGACATGTTGCGGTTTCCAATTTGGACGAATGTTGCCACAAATAAATATTTCTAAATAATTATGCAATCACTCTATGCGTCCTCAAAACAATGGACAGCCCACGTTTTGATATTTCTAATTTTTGGCGTTGCTCAAGTTGTTGCAGGTGTGCCATCAACAAATTCCATTCCACCAAACCTGTTTTTAACGGACAATGGTTCTTTGTTTTTTTATAAGTATTCTACAGGAGAAAGAATGATTCACATAAAAGATATTGAAGACGCCAAGAACTCTCCTGAATCTCGACCCGTTGAACAAGACACGCAAGGTCATTGGGGGCAGGTAACCAATGGCCTTCAGCTTTCTCTGCGGTTTGAAAAAGAAACATTCACCAATGATGAACCGGTTATAGCGACCGTGTTGTTACGAAATGCAACCAAGTCGCCGGTGACATTTTTGCGGTATCATATTTCTTCTCGGCCTTCTCCAGTAGATGTCTTGGCGTTCAAAGATCAAAAACCATTTCCAGTGAAAGGCCATAGCGATGAAATTGAGGTGATTTCGGCAAATCAAATTACCATCTATCCGCAAACCCAGTGCAAATATCGTGTTAAACTAAATGATTATTATGATTTGACGGGCGGTGGAGAATTTGTTTTTCGGGCTGAATATGGCAGACAAGGAGAAATTTCATCTCAAGACGTGCGGATTCAAATCCAATGAGATTATGAATAGAGCTATTGTTTTGATTTATTTGGCCCTTTTTGTGGGCAATATCTGCTTGGCGCAGCCAAGTAGTAATCAACCAGCCAACGACTGGGCAGAAAATGCAACTGGAGTTCGCCTCTCAATTGTTTTAAGCAATAATATTATGAGTGTTGGCTCGACGACAATCGAGGCTACAATTCAAAATCTATCTACCAATGTTGTCGGATTGGTTGAATTTACCGGGGTGACAGATTTTGATGTTTTTCTGATTAACAGTTCAGGAAAGAGCTTCAAGCTCACCCCGCCAAAACCGTTAAGCGGTTCGCGTGTGCCTATAATGTTAGAGCCTGGGGCAAGTCGCAATTGGGCAGTTCCAATTACTATTGGTAACGAATTCAAACCGGGACAATATGTCCTGACGGCGTCGCGAAGATTTAGCGCAAATGGCAGTTGGTTCGATCTGAAATCTAATTTATTAAACGTCCAACTAGTAAGATGACCGAAAGCGGGAAATAATTGGTTAAAGGTTGCCGTGAAAACAAGCTGCATTTTATACATAATCACATCGCTTGCCTTCGCCATGCTCAAAGCGAACGCGGGCTATGGCACAAATTCATTCTTTGTTACTTTGGGTGAACGACAAGGTGGCCCAGATTTTGAAGCAATTGAGCTGGCAAAAACGAATGTTGAATGTCAACCGGCAGATAACGACCCAGGCGGACATTGGGGAGAAAGAATTATCGGCGAGCAACTTTCCATCCGATTTAAAAAGGATGCTTTCCAAACAAATGAACCGGTCATCGCTACAATCATTTACCGAAATGCAGGGACGAATGATTTAATACACGGGACTCCCTTTGGAGGCGATCTTGATTTCAGAATTGTCATCACGGATGAGAATGGAAGGCAACTTCCTGATTCTTTTGTTCCGGGGAGAACGATGGGACATGGCAGTCAATGGCATCCGGGAACTCAATACAAGTGCCAATCGAACTTGACGCATAGATTCGGTCTTTCCAAGCCGGGAACATATTCAATATCCGTTCACCGAAAACTCAGAATAGATAACGCGAATGGCTGGGCAGATTTGGCTTCGGGAATTGTAACGATTAAAATAATTGAGCCCCAAAAATGAATTTCCCACTGGTTTTGAAGAACCGGACGATGTGCCAGTTCCAGCCACGGCGGGCAACTGGACGTTCCGCGACAACTTGTTTGACAAGGTGCAATTTTACCAAGACCCGGCTTACCCGCTGGACTTTGACCATAACGGCAACTGGCCGTTGAAGCCATCGGAACTGGTTGGGGGCGCTTATGGCTACACGAATCAATTGCAGGCAACAGCAACCAGCAGCGGCGCAACGGAAGTGTTTTTGAACAATGCGCCGCCATATCAAGGCGGGGCGTTTGGAAATTATTATTTTTCCACGTTCACGCCGCTGTATCAGGCGGGAAGCCGGACGGCGGGCGATGCCGGGTTGACGCAATACACGACGTTTGCGAACCAAAACAAAGATGCGAGCAATCAGCCGGTGAACATAGGCCTGCATTACGTTGCTGCCACAAATTCGCTGCCGCTCGACACTGACGGTGACGGTGTGCCGGATTATGTGGAAGCTGAACACGGAACTGACTTGAATAATGTCATGACGGATGGCAGCACGAACGATGCTTACAACATGGCTTATGATGACGTGGATTTGAGCGGGGATGGTCTGACTGGCATGGCGAAAAAACATTTGGCCTTGAATCCGTTTGCCACGGAATACCCGTTGAATTTTTTGCGCGCGGCAACAACAGGGCTTGCATCGGGAATCATCACCATCCCGCTGAACATCGGCACGAACGTGGATGAAAGTGAACCGCTTCAGTTGTTCGTGGACGGCTCGGAGGCAAATGCCACCGTATTCAAAGAAGGCACGAACTGGCTCGCTGCGTGGGACACCACCACCATCACGAACGGGCTGCATTGGCTGGCCTTGAAGTTCTGCTGCGAGCATGAGACGGGCAGTTCGTTCCTGCGGGACTTTTACGGCAGCCCAGTTTTTGTGAATGTGAGCAACGTGCTGACGTTCTCAACCTTTAACGGCAGTTTTTGCGACCAGTTAAATATTGACGCCACGGTCAATAACAATGCGGACACTTACACCATCAATGTCTACGACTTGGCGACTAGCAATTTACTGACAACATTGGCTGGCGCGGTGACCAACGGACAAATTCAAACGTCATGGGATTTGACGGACGGCAACGGCAACATCATTTCCGACGGACCGGTCAGTTGTGATTTTTCCTTGTCCGACTCATCCAGTTCTTTACCGCAAGCGCACGCGGTCAAGGTGTATCGGAAATTTCTGCACAATGCTTTGAACCACACGTTTGCCGTGGCGTGGGGCACAGATAACTATTCTTCACCGATGCGAAACGCGGTCGAATTAGGAATGAGCAGCGTGGTGGATTTGTTAAACGGATTTTTTGACCCGTTTGCCGACCCTGACTTGACCTACAACATTTTGCCGTTAGGCGGATCAGGCAATGTGAACAAACCCGGCGGGGACATTTCATTTACTTTTAGCGGCGCCTATTCCGGCAGCAAAGACCAGTTGATCCAAGCCCTGCGTGGCAGTGGTAATTTCCTCTGGGTGGGGCATGGCAAACCTACATTTATCTATCCGGACTTGTATGACGAAAGCATCAAGCTGACCGCGAAGGAAATTGGCTTTGCCTTGAACAACGACCCGGGCATGCAGGTGTATGTCGGCACAAATCTTTATGCTCAATATGTGCGAATGCCATATAAGCTGGTCGTTCTGTTCGCCTGTCAGGCATATTCACAGGAGTTCGCCGATGCCTTTGGCATCGCGGACTTCACACAGGCCAGAACCCCGCTTACCGGGCCACCTTCAACATTCGTCAATCCGCTGACCGGCACGACGGCATACGGCGAGTATTTAGGCGCAGGCCGCTCCACATACACGGTAGAGCAGTATGCAAACACTAATAAAATCCCGCAGGCGTATGTGGGCTGGCCGGTCAACATCAACGCTCCGAATGATAAAGACGAAGTGGATTTTGAGATGGGCAATCAGGCACAATGGGTCTCGCTCTGGCAGAACGGAAATACAATCTCCTTCTGTATGGATTGGCTTGCATCACAAGAAGCGGCCAGACTCACCAGCAGCACGCGCAGAGATTTGATGGGTGGCCTTCCTCCTGACAAAATGGAAGGCATTTTGAAATGGGAGTTGTCCGGCTGCAAAGACCTTAAAATCACAAATAGAAATCCATAACGACCTTATGTTACAAGCATCTTTAGCGACCAAATATGTTTTCACCGCTGCCATGATTGCGTTTATCAATCACTACGCGCCGCCATTGCATCTGCCACTGGATGTCCCCATAAAACAAGAGGAGATAAAGCGCCTCAATCCGCCGGCGGCTTTTGTAATGAAAGACAAAGAGGCTTATGCCGACCTCATCCAAGTAAACAGCTATTCGTTCTCTTTTGGAAGCGATTCCCTTGATTTGATGAAGGTTGAAGACGACGGGATGCAATCTTTCGGCATCCCGATGGAACATCTAAATGAATCCTCTGGCTCATTGATGGAACGAGCCTCGCGGATGAAATACATCGTCAACACCAACGACCTCTACGCCATCGGCACAAATTACTTGACGACGATGGAAATTGACTTGGCTACCTTGGAGAAAAATCATCCTCCGATGGTTAATAATCATTCCATGTTTCAATCAGATCGCGGGCCGGTTCCCTCTCCGTTGATGTCCGTGCATTGGGAGCGCCCGTATTATGTGGCAAGTGACCCCGGTGCTGTTTCGATTCAAATTTCAGCCGTCAGCGGTCAATTGCTGGAGTTCGTTGTTGGCACCAAGTCCGGCTGCAAGGGTTTGCCGTTAATCAAAGATTTGGACAAGTTGCTCGCCATCACGGACGAGGAATTTTTGAAAATGTCAGACACCGAACGCACAAACTTGCTCTATCGTTTCGCGAATAACTACCTGTTTCCACCGACATCAGCCGCAACGAATCAAACAGTCATTACCACCCAAACCAACGCCGTGGCCATCACCAATGCGCCAGCAACTAAATGAATGTTTCGATGAAAACAATCCTGCTTTCGCTAGTCTTGCTGCTTTTGGAAAGCGGGCCGGCCCGAGCCGTGGACCCATTGGTTTATGACCAGCAATCCTCGACCAACAACAGCGGGGATAATAGAGTCGGAGCCATTGCAATTAGCGCCCACCAGCCAATCGGCCAGTCGTTTGTCCCGGCGTTTTCCAACATTGATTTCATTCGTTTTCGCTTCAGTGCCGACGGCATTCCAACTCATTTGCTCCCGAGCGGCACGGTTTCTGTCAATCTTTGGTCGGGCGGGATCAGCAATGGGGTTCTGCTTGCCGTCACTGCCCCGGTTTTTATTTCTCTGACGTTTCCAACGGTGTTCTATACCAATTTTTTCTTTGATGCGCCCGTAGCCCTGACTCCGGGAGCGACGTATTATCTCCAGCCTCTCGTTCAGTCGGAAACCGGAAACCTGAACATAGGCTTTTTTAGTATACTTACTTTGACGGGTCATTATGCGAATGGCATGGCATTCATCAATGGAATTGCCCAACCAGATGATGATTTATGGTTTCGCGAGGGCATTGTGGCCGTGCCGGAGCCTGCATCCGGCTGGCTGCTTTTCTTGGCGGCGGCTTTTGGTTTCTGCTTGCGTCTTGGCAAACGCAGCTTTCCCAGGCCAACTCCGTAACGGCTGCTAATGCGCCGTTGACGCCTTGAAGCCAGTTTTGTGTCCAAACCGCTCTTTTTTGTGTTTTTTGCGAGATTTTTGAATTTTCTAACCAGCAATAACACTTTGGCAATTTCCAAACGACGTTTGTGGACTTCCAAACATGGTATGGTAGTCACCAGACACGAAAAGGAGTTTGTCAGTCGGGCTTTGGTGATTGTCAGGCGACAAAAGTGATCTTCCCGATGGTCGCAGTCAGTTTTCTTACCGCAAAAGGAAGTCTCCCGCCGTGAAAAGGCAGTCTGCTATCGGCGCTGCGTGGTTTGGAATGGCGGCTTGGCAGTCCCAAACATGGCTTGGTAGTTACCAAACACCAAAAGCAAGCTGCCGGCCGGACGGGGTAAGCCTCTCATCGTCCAAAGTAAATCTCCCACTGTTGCTGGGAGACTTCACAACGGGAAAAGCAAGTTCCCAAAGCGTGCTGGCAAGTCACCGACGCAACGCGGGGAATTCCCAACGGGTGGTGGTGAATAACTTTTTCAAAAAAAGTATTGAAGGATTTTCAAACCGGATTTACAAACGAATCGAACCAACATTCAACCAGGCAAGGTATGGCCAACTATGATTCACCCGGCTTGACGTATGACAGTGGTGTCTTCTACGACGCTGTGGCTTTGCCGCAACCAACAAGGAAACGTATGGCCAAAGTAAAACTGAACCTCGACCGGCTCTCCATCACGGACTTGATCCAGCGAGGCACGGACATCAAAACGGCGATGACGGGCAACGCGAGTTTCACCACGCCCATTCCGCCGCTGGCAACCATCACGACGCAGATCACCGCGTTGACGAATGCCAACAACACCTACGAGTCGGGCTTGCTCACGCAAAAAACGAACCTCACCAACCGTGACAATGCGGCGGCGGCGTTGATTGCCGGGTTGTCGCAACTGGGCGGTTATGTGGAGGCGGCCAGCGCGGGTGACGAGGCCAAAATCCAAAGTGCAGGCATGGGCGTGCGCGGGGCGAAAGCTCCCGTGACCGTTCCCGCGCAGGTGTCCAATCTTTCGCTCACGGCGGGCGACAACGACGGCGAACTGGACGCGCAATGGGACCCGGTCGCCAATGCGAAGTCTTACGAAATTCAAACGAGTCCCGACCCGATCACTTCCACGAGTTGGGTCAGCAAGCCGACGGTGACAAAATCGAAGGCGGTGTTGCTTGGCCTGCCGAGCGGCACACGCGTCAATGTGCGGGTGCGCGCCATCGGCAGCGGCGGCACGGGCGCGTGGAGCGACCCGGCCATCAAGACGGTTCCGTGAATCCGGTTGAGAGTTTTTAGTTGAGAGTTGAGTGGAAGACCTTTCCCCGCTCTCAAC
>JAYVCM010000105.1:0-5573 GCA_043749955.1 Limisphaerales bacterium
GATTGGTTTTGTTGTCAGGTTTCAGGTTTCAGGTTTTCAGACTGGTCGTCCGGCGCGGTAACGCTCCGCGGTCTTCCGGTTATCAGCCGGGCGCTCTGCTTTTGAGCTACGGGACTTTGAATTTGCGATTTAGGAATGACGATCTACGAACCGCAGGTAATCTCGGAGCGGCAGGTCCGATTCGCAGCGCACTCGTAAATCGAAAATCCGAAATCTTAAATGGAAGCTGGCGGAAGGCGTCGGTAATGCTCCGACCTCGGCGATGCCGATCCTGTTTTCAAGACAGGTGCAGCCAGCTTATATCTGCCTGCCTTCCGGGAGAGTTGATAGTTGAGAGTTGATAGTTGAGAGTGCAGCACGGAGCGGCCTCTGTGTTCTTGCTATCAACCCTCAACTAAGAACTCTCAACTAAAAATGGCTGGCAGGGTTGGACTCGCACCAACACCGTGCGGTTTAACAAACCGTCGTGCTACTTTGACACCACCTGGCAATGGCCTGCCGAGTCGAAGCCGACCTCCGGCAAAAGAATCCGCGCGCTCAATCATTCGCGCCCACCGGCTATGCCGCGCTTCTAACTGAAGGCGGAGACTGGCGCTGCCGGCAGGACTCCCACCTGCATCGTTCCGTTTAGAAGACGGATGCCTGATGTATTCGACCACGGCAGCTCGTTGGTTGAGAGTTGAGGGTTGAAAGAACTGGACGGAGCGGGTTCCAATTTCGGCCTCTCAACTCTCAACTACGAACTATCAACTAAATTGGTCAGCGCGGCAGGAGTTGCACCTGCGATCCCTCGGTCCCAAGCCGAGTGCGTTGCTGCTACGCTACGCGCTGAAAACTCCGGACGACTCTTTGAAACGTCGGAGTGGAGAAACGCAAAGCCGAAACCCTGGGAATCGGCCTCGCGGTAAGATTTGAAATTGGCGCTCTCGATGGGACTTGCACCCACACTCTTCCCGCAGAGAACGGGTTGCTTTTCTATTCAGCTACGAGAGCGAAATGGTGGGAGGTGCTGGTAACGCTCCAGTCGTCGCTTCCGACAGATTTAGTGACGTCCGGGTTACAGCCGGGTTGTCGGAACACTTCCCCTATAGATATTGGTTGCGGGGGTGGGAGTTGCACCCACAGAGGTAGAGCTTATGAAACTCACCTGAATCTCATTCTCCCCGCATTGCTGAAAACGAGGATGGAAGATAGCGAACCGCCTCCGCCATCCTCTATCTTCCATCCTCGCCCCAAAAAATGGTGGAGCCGGTGGGTAACGCTCCCACATTAACTTGCTTGCAAGGCAAGAGCATTGCTTGTCTGCCACGACCCCGGATGGAATTTACGATTTGGCAAGCCGCCGTGGTGCTGCCCCACGCCCGTTAAGTTTTGGAAACTCTACTGCGCAAGCTGGCGCGCGGCCTGTTTTGAAATCGCCAATCGGCAACCGAAAATCGGCAATGGAATGGTGCGGTTGCCGGGAGTCGCACCCGGACGTGCTCGCTGGCAAGGAGCCATTCTGCTGTTAAATTACAACCGCTCGAAGAAGTTGAGGGTTGAGGGTTGAAAGTTGAGAGGCGGAAACTTTTCCGCACCACTCTCAACACTCAACTCTCAACCAAAATTAAAAGGGCCGGAAGCGGCTTTGCGCCTCCGGCCCGTGCCATTTCAATAAAGAACAAACACCTCTTGGTGATCTATGCGATCCCAACCCGCGGTTTCACGGCGGCTGTTTCGGTGTTTAGGGGCACACCTCCTGCGAAGCCCTTAAGATGTAAATTGATTTCAAAACATTTCGGCGCGCTCATCAGCAACCTGTGGGCAGACCCCACCGGTGAGGAGTGTTGCATCCTCTGCGCCATTTTTAGTTTTGTGCTATCAGACATCATCGAGACGTCATGCTAATTTCGTTCACAGTCAATTCACCTTTCGTTGCCGCCTTTCACCATCAGTTTCAGGGAAATGAAAAACCCTGCTTACACAAGGTAGGCAGGGTATAGAAAATCCTTTTCGATTCGTTACCTGCCTGCCTCCAAACTATCCATGATGGTTTCTGGGTTTTGCCCGCGATACGCTCTGGACCGCCTGGGGCTAAACGCACAGCCCTGGCTTAACCAGCTATGACGTGTCGCTTTCGCGACCGACAGCGCCGGCCAAATCGTGGCTGATATGTTCATGCAAGTTTTCATCTAACGTGATCAGACGATATCAATACAAGGTGGTTACAGTCCACTTATACTTTTTGGGGTGCCCTCATTTTATATCATAATATACGGATGGATGAATCTCAGGTCAGGGCAGCGGCTCCCGCAAGCTGGTTTGAAATGATCCGCAACGGGCCGGCCTTGCGCAGCCAAGGCGGGCCAATGTCACTTGACTGATAACTTCACCCGCCTTGACTGAAAAACATTTTATCCATGCGGGCACGGCTGCTGCGCGGCTTTTTATTTTGCATCCATCTTCCAGATGCCGTGCCAGTCCGCCGGCGGATGCGCGATGAGTTCGCCGCAGCGCGCGGACAAGGCTTTGCTGGGGCCGTCGGAAAATTCCCGGATCAACGCATCAAATTGTTTTTGCGCCCCGGCAAAGCGGCCAAAGAAATATTCGTCGTAGGCGGTTTTATAGCGCGTGCAAATGTCCGCGTAGTTCGGCGGCGTGCAGGGATTTTCGCACTCGTATAATTCCACCGGCTCGCTCTTGCCCTTGACGATGACGCGGTCCACGAGCCGCCGCGCCGACTGCGGATTGAACTGTGCGAACGTATCGCGCGTCACCAGCAGCTTCGCGCCGTAGTATTTTGTGAGCGCCTCCACGCGCGCCGCCTCGTTCACCGTGTCGCCGACGAGGCCGTAATCCAGCCGCAGCGCGGAGCCTTTGTTGCCCACCAGCACGCTGCCGCTGTGCAGCGCCACGCCGTAACCGAAAAGTTTTTGCACCTCCGGCGACAGCGTGGTGCGGAGTTTTTCCATGGCGGTGATGAGTTTGATCGCGGCGCGGATGGCGCGGTCGGCGGCGTCCGGCTGTTTTTGCGGCGCGCCCCAGTAGCTCAAGAACTGGTCGCCGAGAAAATGTTCGAGGTTGCCCTCCTCGCCCATGATGGCGGTGGTCTGCACCTCAAAGACCTGGTTGAGCAGTTCAAACATCCCCTTCGGGCCGAGCGTCTCGGCGAGCGGCGTGGAATTGCGCAGGTCGGTGAGCAGCAGGACGACGTCGGCGCGGCGCGCCTCCATCGAGCCGGGGTCCGACAGCACGGCCTCCAGCACGCGCGGCGAAAAATACAGCCCCATCGTGTGGCGCAGTTTCATCCGCTCCAGCCGCTCGACGATGAAATCGTAGGCCAGTGCGGCGATGCCGATGAAGACCAGCACGAAGACCGGCGGCACGATGGGCAAAATCAGATTGGCGCGGTCGAAACAAATTTTCGCCGTGAGCGCAAAGCCGCCGCCCAAAAGCATCATCACCAGCAGCCGCTTGAGCGGCGCGCGCATGAACTGGCAGAGCATGGCGGCGATGAGGCCGGCGAGGGCGATGAAGGATCCGCTGGCGGCGCGCGGCAGTTCGCGCAAAAATTCGCCGTGCAGCGCGGCATTGATCATCTGCAGATGGGTCTCCGGCCCCGCCATCGCCTTCGGATTTCTAAATGGTGTGTTGTGAAGGTCTTGAAAAATGGCGGCCGTCGGGCCGATCAGAACGATCTTGTCCTTGAAAAATTTTCCGCCGTCAAAATTTGCTTCCCAGAGCTTGGGGGAGAGCACGTCGCCGACGGGGTAGGGTCTGATGGCGTCGTGTTGTCCGGGTGCGGAAGTGTAACGAAAAATGCGCGGGCCGAAACCGGCGGGAATCAGGTCGGGCCGGCCGAATTGGCGGAGGGCGCGGGCGTCCAGGGATTCGAGGATGACTTCCGGCGGCAGGATGTCGTTGAGGTCTGCGCCGCTAAGGCGATAAGGCGCCGCGCGCAAGGTGTCGTCGCTGTCGGGCCAGATGTTGACGAAGCCGAGCCGTTCATCCGCCACGCGCGAATTAGTTTCATCCTCGGGCACCAGATTTCCATTCGGAAACTGAAGCTCCAGGGAATCTCCCCGTGCATTGTTGGCGCCATTGATGTTGTAGCCGATGACCACCCGGTCGTGGTATTTATCCAAAGCGTGGCGAAGCTTTTCATCGCCTTCGAAGGGCGCGGCCAGAACCAGATCGAAGATGACGACCTTGGCACCAGCATCAGAAATTTTTTCAATGAGCTTCGCCCAGACGGCCCGCGACCAGGGCCAGTTTTTTTGCAGGCATTGCAGCACCGGTTCCCGTTGGATTTCTTCCTCGCTGAAGTCGGCCTCATAAGGCGCCTTGTCTATGCCGATGAGCACGAGACGATCATCCACTGGTGTTTTGCGTCCGTGACGCGTCTGCCAGTCCTGCGCGTCAAACTCCATTTGCTGCAAAAAGCCGCGCTGCCACAGATAAAGCATCGCGAGCGTGACAACCGCGCAGAGGGTCAGCACGACGAGCGAACGTTTGGCGACGGGCTTCATTTTTTTGCCAGCGGGAAAGGGCTGCCAGAGATTATTCGTTCGTGAAAGGGTTGACAATTCATTAGAGGTGTTACTTTGTGGTAGCGACAATTATTCGGCAGCCATGAAAAAACTATTTCTTCTCGCGGGCCTGGCTTTCCTTCCGTTCATGGCGTCCAACGCCGCCGCGCCGCTGACGGAAAGCACGTTCACCGAAATCATCCGCGACGCCAAGGTCGTCGCCGCGAAGGACAAAAGCGTTGCGACCGCGCAGACGAACACGGTGTTTCACGCGCCGGACCGGGTGCGCACCGGCAACGCGTCCCGCGTGGAAATGACCGCGCCGGACAAGACCATCACGCGCATCGGGGCGAACACGATTTTTTCCTTTGATGCAGCCGAACGCACCATCCTGCTGGAACAAGGCAGCCTTCTGTTTCATGCGCCGAAAGGCGCCGGTGGCGGCACCATCCGCTATCGCGGCACCGCTGCCGCCGTCCTGGGCACGACGATGATCTGCGCCGTGCTGCCCGACGGCAGTTTCAAAGTTCTCTGCCTGGAGGGCGAAGTCAAAGTCACGTTGAAAAACCTCCTCTACATCATCTTGAAAGCCGGCGAGATGATCATTGTCCGGCCCGACGGAGAAACTTTTCGCGCGCTGGAAGTCTTCAGCATTGAAAAAACCATTTCGCGCCTCGTGCTGATCGTCGGTTTTTCCGAGCCGCTGTCCTCGCTGCCGCTCATCCTGGCGGCGGCCCAGTTGCAAAACGCGGCGATCGCCGCCGGCACGATCCCGTTCATCACGGGCTTCGACCAGGTCGTGTTCGGCATAGACATCGTTTTCAAGCTCATGAATCCCGGCCTCCCGCGCCCGCCGGAAACGCCCGACCGCACGCAGGTCCCCGTTTCGCGGACGCATCCGTAGCGCTGGTAGTGGCACGCGCGCCCCGCCCGTGTGTTTCAACCCAAGCCAAGGCTGGGTGCCAGCCAGAAGCGCACGGGCGGGACGCGCGTGCCACTATGCGGGCCAGCACAGCGCGCCATTGACTTTGTTTCCCGTTTGCGACACTAATTCCGGGTCGTTAT
>JAYVCM010000106.1:0-5671 GCA_043749955.1 Limisphaerales bacterium
GTGTGGCTCACGGGAATTTTTTCGCGCCAGAGCCAGACGACGGCGCCCGCCAGAAAAAACGTAAAAAATCTGCGGTCAGAATAGATGATGTCAACCCCCTTGAGGAGGCTCAAGCCGTAATAGGCGAAGAACAGCGCGAAGGCTCCAAGGATGAAAATCCGGTGCTTGAAAAATCCAAACAAACCGATGGCGGCGATGAGCAGGTAGCAGAAAAATTCGCGGCTGATGGTCCACAAGGAGCCGTTGGCCTCGAACGGAAGGGGATTGCCAGGAAAAATCCAGTTGCCGGTGGTGCTTTCATAACCCAGCGCAAAAATGTCCCGGAATTTTCCCAGCCGGGCCGGCAGGTCGGCCAGCGGATGCAGCGCAAACGCGGCGGCCACCAGAAAACTAAAAATCAAGGCCACGACGTAACCCGGCACAATCCGCAGCACCCGCCGGCGCAGATAATCATTCATGGACTTGCAGTTGAGCCAGCTCGCCGTGATCAAAAACCCGCTGATGAAAAAAAACAGGTCCACCGCCAGCCCCCCAAACGAAGTCTGATGCCGGCTCAATACAAACAACGGATCGCCTTCCTTGCCGAGCGTGAGCGGAAAGCAGTGGTCCAAGATCACCAGCACCGCCAGCACGAGCCGGACGGCGTTGAGATTGTTATGTTGCCGGCCCTGCACCAGGCTTTGAATGGAATTTTTCAAAGCGGACAAATACCCGTTTCAAACTGGCTCGGCAATCAAATCGTAATCGGTGTGGCCGGGGATTTTTGCGCGGGTGAATTTCCTGGCTGGTTTGAAAGTTTGATTTCGCGCGGTTTTCTGGCTATCATGGCCGCGCTGCTATTTTGAATGTCCCTGAAACTACAACTGGATGGTGACGCGTGGTTGGCGGTGCTGGCAGACCTGGCCCAGGCGCTTGGCAAAGAAGGCCCGCCACTCCGGCTTTGTCTCATCGGCTCGGCGGCCTGTCTTTTCGGCGGCATGGAGGGCCGCACCTCCGCCGATCTGGACATTTGGAAACCCGCCAGCGATTACGACCGGGGCGAATTGCAGGCGGCGGCGGAGAAAGCCGGGCTGCTGTTTGATCCCAAACAAACCCTCGAACCGGACCGTCCGTATTTGCAGTTGGTCGAGCCGGGGCTGACCCAGTTGGGCGCGTTTGCGCCGGTGTTCGTCGAACGCATTGGACGGCTGCAGATTTATCGTCCGCCCGTGGAAAATCTCGTCGCCGCCAAACTCATTCGCGCCGAACAGAAAGATCTGGGCGACATCCAGTTTCTGGTGAGCCGCCATCGTCCCGATTTGCAACGCATCCGCGAGATTATTGCAGATTTTAACCTGCCGGGCCGCGAACGGGCCGCGGAAAACCTCGTCTATCTCGACGTGTTGGAAACTTGATCATGAATGCGCGTGAAGAAGAATTGACCGCCCGTGCCCTGCTGGCCGACCCGGAGCAGGTGAACCTCTGTTTCCAGCAAAAGCGCTGGGCGGAACTGGCCGCGCTCGTGCGCTTTGCCCGGCGCGATGTCCCGGTGGAACTCGCGCAAACGGATCCTGCGCTCTACCGCCAGTTGCGCGAACAGATCACGCGCTTCTTCCTGCGCGGCGGCGACGTGTTCTCGCTGAAGAAACTGGAAGCCCTCGCGCGCCGCTGACTCACCGAACCGGCCCGGCAATCAAATCGTAATCGGTGTGGCCGATGATTTTGACTTTGGTGAATTCGCCGACCGTCATCCCGCCGCGCGGGACGCGGACATAAACCCGTCCGTCAATGTCGGGTGCATCCGCTTCGCCGCGACCAACGAAATAGTTGCCTTTCATCTGCGCCGTATGCTGGTCGGTTTCGCGGATAAGTCCATGCTCCCATGAGCTGACATTTGCGCTCTGCAATTGTTTCGCGTTCGCCTCGCCTTCGACGAGGATTTTGATTTCGCGGCCAACAAAATTTTCCGAGACGGCCACGGCCACCTTGTGCTGCGCGGCCATGGCGAGCTGGCGGCGCTTCTGTTTCACTTTGTCCGTGAGCTGGCCGGCCATCGCGCCCGCACGCGTGCCGTCTTCTTTTGAGTAGGCAAACACGCCGAGCCGCTCGAACTTCGTTTCGCGGATGAAATCGAGCAGCGCGTTGAAGCTCGATTCCGTTTCACCAGGAAACCCGACGATGAACGTCGTGCGCAACGCGATGCCGGGGATGCCGGCACGGATTTTCTTGATGAGCTCCACGATGTATTGCTGCGACGTTTCGCGGCGCATCCGTTCGAGCATGTTCTCGTGGATGTGCTGGAGCGGAATGTCTATGTAGCGCGCCACCTTTTTGCACTCGGCAATCGTCTGAATGAGTTCGTCCGTCCAATGCGCCGGATGCGTGTAGAGCAGACGGATCCAAAAATCACCCTTGAGTGAATTCAATTCGCGCAACAGCGTGCAAATGGTCGTCGCATCAGCGGCCAGTGATTTAGCGGCGGCGGAAAATTTTTCCGGCGAGGAAATCGCACGGCTATGGTTTGGACGCAAATCTAGGCCGTAGTAAGTCGAGTCCTGCGAAATCAAATTGATCTCCTTCACACCGTCGGCGATGAGCGCTTTGGCTTCTTTGACGATGTCGCTTTGCGTGCGGCTGCGGTGCGAGCCGCGCATCCGGGGAATGATGCAGAAGCTGCACGGATGATTGCAGCCCTCGGCGATTTTCAGATACGCAAAATGTTTCGGCGTCAGCCGGAAGCGCGGCGTCGCGAAATCAGGGATGAAGATCGGACGTTGGGTGACATCAAATACAGGTCCGTGATGCGTGATGCGTGATGCGTGATGCGTGACCACGGTTTTGGTTTTCCCGAATTTCTCCGAGCCGCGCAGGGATTCTTCTTTTTCGTGGTCGGAAAGGTCGCGGGATTTTTCCAGTTCCGTCAGCCGCGCGGAGATTTTCCCCTTCGATGTTGGATGTTGGATGTTGGATGTTGGATGTTTCCCAATCTTCCCCGCCCGATTGGCCACGGCCCGGCTCACGATGTCGCCCACCTGCGCCACCTGGTCAATGCCCATGAACGCGTCCACTTCGGGCATGAGCTTGGGCAGTTCCTCGCGAAACCGCTGCGAGAGACAGCCGGAGACGATGACGGCCTGGCCGCGCCGGTTCGCGTCGCGCAACTCGACGGATTCGAGGATGGTGTCCACGCTTTCTTCCTGCGCGGAGTCAATGAAGGAGCAGGTGTTGACGATGACGGCGTCGGCGGTGGCGGCGTCGTTGGTGATCTCCACGCCGCCCTTGAGCAGCGAACCGAGCATGATCTCGGCGTCCACCAGGTTTTTGGCGCAGCCGAGGGAAATCAAACCGACCCGCAATGGTTTGGAACTGGAATTTTTTTTCGTCACAGACGGACAAGGTTAGCAGAGTTTGTTGGTGATGCAATCTTGCGTAGTGGCACGGGCGTCTCGCCCGTGTGTTTCAAAACCCAAGCAAAAGCCTGCCTCAACCAGCAACACACGGGCGAGACGCCCGTGCCACTACCAGAACCGGCACTACGGCAGCACCGGTGCTGGTGCATTGGTTGCCGCCGGCACAGTGACGGGCGGCACGGAGTTGGTCGCCGGCACCGCATTGGTTTCCTCCGGCAGACGGAGCTGTGTCCGGAGCACGGCGCGGGCGGCGTAGGGCAGGCCGTTTTCCGGATTGAGCAGATCGTTCACCACCGTGCGGTTCAACTGATCGAAGGGCGGCAGCGGGATGCGATCCGGGCCTTTGTAGCTGGAAGTTTTTTCCGTGTAACGCTGATAAACGGCGCGGGCGAGGCGGCGGAAATTTTCCGCGCGGTCATCCTCGCCGACGGCCAGCGAGTAATACGAACGCACAATCAACCCCTGCACGGCGGAGGTCACGCGTTCCTGCGACGTCTCGCCGATGTCAATCTGCACCACGGCCACGGCGTATTCGTCGAGCGTCAGATTTTTCGGCAGCGAGTTCGGATCGTTCTCGACGATCGGCTTGTCCGGAAATTTATCGCCCAGGTATTTGAACCATTTGCGCGCGTCGGCCATGCGGTTGTTCTCGTAGAGAAAATAAACGGCGTCGCGCAGAAAATTCCGCTGCGCCTTCTCGATGTGGTCGCGATTTTTTTCATCGTCCCGCCCCATCTCCTCGTAGGCGGCATTGACCTTGGGAATGAGGAAGAGATTCGGCCCCAGTGATTGCGCATGGGTGAACGGATCGGTCAGGACGCGCCCATGCTTGAACGCCTGATAGATGGACTGGTAGATGATGCGGCGCAGCGTGATGAAATCATCGGGCTTCACCATGGTCGGATGTTTCGTGGCCTCGTCGAGTCCTTTCGCGCCCCAGTAAATCGCGTGCGCCTCCGGCAGCCGCCAGTCGAACGGCCCGTATTTCCCGTCCACGAACTTGATGAACACCGGGTCGAGCTTGAATTTGTTCGAGAACACCTGCGCCTGCGCCTGCTCCTCGGGCGTCGTCGGAGAAATCAAATTGTCATAGTTCGTCCCGTTCTCGCCGAAGAAGGGTGTCATGTCTTCTTTCCAACGGCGTTTGTAATACATGTTCGCGTCGTCGAGGTTCTGCCCCATCTTGTGCTGATACAGCCACGCCAGCTCGCGGTGGATGAGCACGTCATTCGGGTTGTAGCGCAGGCCCTGGTCGCGCAGGAGCGCGATGCCGTTGTCCAGCCAGCGCCAGCGGTCGGCGTAGTCGCCCGGCGCGTTCTCCTTGAACTTCACCGAAATATTGTAGGCCATGTTCCAGCCCTGAAAAATCCAGACCTGCGAAAAATGCGGCTCCAGATCCGTGATCCAGCTCGCAAGCTGCGCCGCCTCGAAAAATTTGTCGTCCTGCTGCAGGTCGTTCGCGCGCATCCAGAGAAAATTCGAGATCAGGCCGCGAAAGCCGCCCAGCGCGACCGTCGTGAACGCCAGTATCGGCGGGGCGTTTTCCAGCACCGCCGCGTAAGTCATGCCCAGCCGGTCGCGGTCATGGTTCAAAGATTTTTGCACCCGGCCGGAACCGAACAGCAGCGCGGCGGCGAGCAGTAGGAGAATAATTTTTTTGATGCGCGCGTTCATGGGGAAACATCCAACATCCAACCCGTCCTCCGTAGCAGCACTGCGGAGGGTGGACATCCAACACCCAACATCCAAGAAACGGAATGCGAACGGCTGCAAACAGTTCGATGTTGGATGTTGGATGTTGGATGTTGGATGTTCATTCCTTTAAAACTTTATTGTGTGCCCTGCGCCGTCGCCAGTTCGCGCCGGTTGAAAAAGATGATGCCCGCCACCGCAAAAATTCCGCCGATGAGCAGGACGATCTGCGCAAAGGCCGCGCCGAGTTCGCCCCAGGTGATGCTGCGGCCCGTGCTCAACGCGTCAATCGGCGAATAATTCTGCACCAGCTTGATGACCGCCAGCACGCCCTTGAACGACGGGATCAGCACAATGTCCGCGATGGAATGTCCCGCCACGCCCGTCTCCTCGTTGCCCGCCGCCACCGAGCCGGACTCCACCGCGTCCGCCAGCGTGCCGCTGCACAGCACCAGCGTCAGCATCGCCAGCGAAAAAAAAGTCGCCACCGGGAATGACAGGAAACTCGCCGCCATCAGACCCAGCGCCGCCATCAGCGCCATCCAGCAAAAAATAATTCCCAGCCCGCGCGCGAAGTTCAGCGCGAAACC
>JAYVCM010000107.1:0-7926 GCA_043749955.1 Limisphaerales bacterium
ACGGCGAGTCCACGCAACACGCCGGGTCGGAGACCGGCGCTCCCAACTGCGGCGCGTGCGACAACTGCCTTTCCCCGCGCGCCACCTTCGACGGCACGCTCGCCGCGCAAAAATTCCTCTCCTGTGTCTTTCGCATCCGCGAGAAAAACGGTTTTGGCGTCGGGCTGAACCACGTTGTCGAAGTCCTCACCGGGGCGGACACGGAAAAAATCCGCAAGTGGGGCGACGCGCAACTCTCCACCTACGGCATCGGCAAGGAGCACAGCCGTCCCGAATGGGCCGCCATCGGGCGCGAACTCGTGCGCCTCGGTTTTCTCCGGCAGACGACGACGGAAAAATTCAGCGTGCTGGAAATCACCAACGAAGGCCGCGCCGCGCTCAAGGAACGCAAAAAAATTACGCTGACCAAACCCGTCACCGCACCGGAAACGCAGGCCCGTCACGTCGGCGAAATCTCGTGCGACGAAACTTTGTTCGAACGCCTGCGCGAACTGCGCAAAAAACTCGCCGACGAACGCGACGTGCCCGCCTACATCGTTTTCTCCGACGTGGCCCTGCGGCAGATGGCGCGGAATTATCCCGAAAGCGAAAGCGACTTCGCTCGTATCAGCGGCGTCGGCGAAAAGAAATTGCGCGAGTTCGGCGAAGTTTTTCTCACGGAAATCGCCCTGCATCTGGCCACGAATCCGCGCCAGATGTTCGCGGAAGAATCCTTCGTCGCCCCGCCGCCACCGTCACGCAGCAGCCTGGGCGACACCGCGCGCGAAACACTCCGCCGTTTTCGCGCCGGAGCATCACCAACGGAAATAGCCGCCAGTCGCGGCTTGGTGGTCGGCACCATCTACGCGCATCTCGCCACCGCGATTGAGGCGGGCGAGGCGATTGATCTGGCGCAGCTCATCAACGCGGAAGCGCAGGCGGAAATCGCCGCCGCCTTCAAGCGCACCGGCTGGGGCAACATCGTCGGCGCGCGGGAACTGCTCGGCGAAAAATACGATTACGGTTTGCTGCGGATTTTCCGCGCGGCGGCGAATATAAAACGGTAGGGCTGGCGCTGCCGCGCCGCCCAAACTTCCCGCCAGAACAAGCGCAGCAAAGTTCTGGCCTTCGGGTGGACGCGTCCCGATTCCGTCAGCCGCGCTGCGCTCGCTGACGGGAAGAATGGGCTGACCGGCAGGTCAGCCCTACCAAATTATGGTGGGGCTGGCGCTGCCGCGCTGTGCTGGCTGACGGGAAAATTTGGGCAGAGCGGCAGCTCTGCCCTGCCAATAATTTATTTCTTCTCCGCCGCCTTCGACGTCGGCACATTCGTCCCATCGCCAAAATCAATCGAGGCGGAATTGATGCAATAGCGCAAGCCCGTCGGCTTCGGGCCGTCGTCGAAAACGTGGCCGAGATGGCTGCCACAGTTTGAACACAACACTTCCGTGCGGTTCCAGCCGTAGCTGTTGTCCTTGCGCTCAACGACCGTGCCTTTCGCCGAGAGATCGGAAAAACTCGGCCAGCCACAGCCGGAGTCAAACTTGTCTTTCGACGTGAACAAAACCGCGCCGCACGCCGCGCAGCGATACACGCCCGGCTCCTTGGTGTTCCAGTATTTGCCGGTGAAGGCTTGCTCCGTGCCGGCTTCGCGCAAGACGTGGTATTGTTCGGGCGTCAAAATTTTGCGCCATTCTTCTTCGGTTCGTTGGAGCGGGAATTTCATGGTTGAGTTTGTGTTGGTTGAATTATTTCTGGCCGCCGGGCTGTTCGTCGGCGCGGCATTGCAACCCGCCACCGCGAGGCTCGCAGCGAGCAGGCAAATTTGCAAAGTTGTTTTCATGTTCATGTAATTGTGCGTCCGTCCATGTGGCGTCAGGCATCCTTGCCTGACGTAGAGGGCGCCATCCTGCCGCCCGGTCCGGTCCTCGATAATTTCAACGGTCTCGTTTGCTTTCAAAGTGCTGTGTCTGTCGCCGCATATCCGCCGGGCTGGAAGCCCGGCTCTACGTCAGGCAAGGATGCCTGACGCCACAGGTTGTTCCGCCGCGCGCAACACCCGCCACTGGTGCGTCCACTCGTCAATCCGGCAGGCCGCGCGATAATCGCAATACTCACACGGTGTCTGCGTTCCTTTGCGATACGGATCCACCGCCGCCATTCCCGAAAAGATCTGCCCGCCAAGCGACCGCAGTTGTTCCTCCACTTGGTCGAGCAAGCCGGTGAATTCCTTGCCCGAAATCGCTTCCGTGGAATTGGACGGCAAACTCCCATCCTTGTTCAAACGGAAATTGAACTGGTCGCCTTTGGTCACGTCCGGGCGCCGGTCGAACTTCCGCAGCTCGCCCGCGTCGAAACGTCCGGTGTGACGATACGCGAGTTTCTTTGCCTCGGCGTCGCCCAAAACTTCCGCGCGCGAGCCGCCGCTTTTGAACTCGCCGCGGAGGTTCACATAAAACGCGCCCGCCGGAATGATTTTCTTTATGGCTGGAACGCCGGTCTCCGACCCGGCGCGTTTCGCGAGCAGAGAAGCCACCAACTCGCCGGGTCGGAGACCGGCGTTCCAATTTCGCAGCGCGCCGAGATACGCCAGCAACTGCAACTGCACGCCATTTTCCACCAGCAGCGAGTCCAGTTTCTTGCCGCCCGATTTATAATCCGTCACTACGGCGAGCGCGGTGTCGCTGTTCGGATCGCGCCACAAGTCCACGCGATCAATGCGGCCTTGCAACGCGAGTTTGTGGCCGCCACCCAGATCAATTTCCAAGGCGGGCGCGGCGTCATCCTTGCCGCCGAAACCAATTTCCGCCGCCGCCGGATCAAACTCATATTGCCCGCGCATCCAGCCGACGATGACCTCCACAAAATCCTGCAACGCCGCCGCCAATGAACGCGCGGCAAAAACCGTTTCCGCCGAATCGCGGAACAACCCGTCACGAAAAGATTCCATCTGCGCGGCGGCGATCTGGCCGATGCGTTCGCGCGCCTCCAGCGGCTCAAGGTCGCGCCAGCGTCTGCCTTCCGCCTGCAACTGCTCGTGGAAGATTTTCAAAACGTCGTGCTGGAAATTGCCGCGCTCGCGGGCGTCCAGTTCAAAAACTTTTCGCTCGTTCGCGTGCAGTCCGGAGCGGACGAAAAACTTGAACGGACATTGCGCGAATTCCTCCAGCCGGCTGACGGACGATTTCAAGACCGGGCCGTAGAGTTTTTCCGCCAGCGCGGGCGAAAGATTTTCCTTTTCATCCGGCTCGCGCAGTGCGGCGAGTTTTTCTGCCAGTGATTTGAGCGCGGGGAGTTCCAGCAGCTTTGGAACGCCGGCCTCCGCCACGGCGAGCATCGGCACCAATTCATTCGCGTGCTGCGCCTCGCGCCAATCGGTGTCGGTGGAAAGTTCTTCCACCTCAAGCTGCGGAAACATCCGTTGCAACTGCGCGATGAAGGGCGACGGGTTCAGCGTCTTGCCCTCGGCGGTCTGGCGCGAGAAAGTGAGCGTCAGCTTTTCGTTCGCGCGCGTGCAGGCGATGTAGCCGAGGTAACGCTCACGGGAAATCTGGTCGAACAGGTTCGCGCCGAGCGCGGCGTTTTGCTGCTCCAGTTCGTCGCGGTCCGAGCTGGTCAAAATCACCGGCGCGGCGGGCGCGGCGGGAAAAACGGATTCATTCACGCCGAGCAGCAACGCGAATTTCAAACTCGGATTCCGTGCGCGGTCAATCGCGCCGACGAGCACTTCATCCAATGACGGCGGGATCACACCGACAGTCAGGTTGGCGAGTCCGGCATCGAGAATCGGCAGCCAGTCGCGCAGCGGCAGCGGCTCGCGCGGGAAGGCCAGCGCGAGATTCTCCAGCCAGGAATTCATCTGCTCCAAAACAGTTTGGTGGGGTGATGCGTGATGCGTGATGCGTGAGGGGGTTTCTTCGTCGAGCGTCCAGCGTTCCAGAGTCGGATCAACTTTCAGATCGCTCCAGAGTCCGCGCAGGACTTCAGCGAGCTGCGCGCCGGTCGGCTGGGAATTTGTTTTTGCCAGACGTGCGTGGAAAGTTTCAAACGGCGGGAAAATGATTTCGCGCAGGCGCTCGCAGTTTTCATCAGGCAGCGGCTCGCGCCATTTTTTGCCGCGCCAGCCGAATTCGAGGGCGGCGTTTTCCAGCCGGTCAATCTCCGTTTCGACCACGGGCGAGAAGCCGGCCTTGAGCGCGGCAAACCAGTCGTCGTTCTGCCAGTCGAACGCGACGGTGCGGAGCGCGTTGCGGGTGAGTTCGGCCAGCGGGTGATGCGCCACGCTCTCGCGGCGGTCGAGGAAGAAGGGAATCCCGTAGCGGCGGAACGCGCGGGCGAGTGGCTTGTGATGACCATCCAATTGGCGCACGAGCACGGCGCAGTCGCGGAAACGATTGCCGGCGCCGGCGCGGACGAATTTCAAAACCTCGCGCGCGGCGAACGCGGCCTCGGCCTCGGGATTCGCGCTAGCCGTCAGTGAAATTTGAGATTTAAAATTTGAGATTTCAAATCCCGTCGGAGCGCCGGTCTCCGACCCGGCGCGTTGATGATCTGGAACGAGCCGGGTCGGAGACCGGCGTGCCGGCGCATGAACGGGCAGCGACCAGCCGGCCTCCAGTTCCGCCAGTGGAGAATTTTCCGCGAAACGATTTTTCCCCGGCGCGCGTTCGAGAATTTCAACCTTCACTTCGCAGCCGGGCAGGTTCGCGATCTGTGTGCGGCATTGCTGAAAAGTTTTCCCAATGGCCGACCAGATGGAGAGCCACGACACGACGGGCGTGGGTTCGGTTTCGAGGCAGAACGCAAGCGTGGCGCGTTCGCACAGCGGGACGACGGCGGCGAGCAGCGCGAGTTCCTGCGGCGTCATCTCGGCGAAACCGTCCAGCCAGAGGCCGCTGAAGTTGAGGGTTGAGAGTTGAGAGTTGAGAGTTTTTTGCCGTAGCGCGGCAGTGGCGAAATCAAGCAGGCTGTTCGCGTCCTGCAGTTCATGTTCGCGCAGCCAGTCCGCGTATTTTTCCGAGAGCAGCGCGAGGTCGTGCAGTTTGTCGCGGAGTTCGCGGCGCAGTTTTTCGTCGGCGGCGAGGGCGCGGAGTCTGGCGGGCGTGAACTGATGCTCCTGAAGTTCCGCGAGCAGCGTGCCGAGTTCCAGCGCGAAACCGGCGCGGCGGGCGCTGTGGCGAAATAGTTTCAGTTCGTCCGCGTGTCGCAGCAGCAGGGCGCGCAGCACCATGAGGCGGCCTTCGGCGGACAGCAATTTTGGCGGCGCGACGTTGAGTTTTTCAAAAATGAATTGTGCCAGCCGGTCGAAGGAAAGAATTTGCAGGCGCGTGAAGCCGGAGATTTCGCCGTCGCCAAGCAACTGGCGTTCGAGCTGGAACGTGGCTTGTTTGGGCGCGAGCAGGAGGAGCGGCGGGCCGTCGGGCGCGGCGCGCAGGGCGGCGCGGATTTCGGCGAGACAGCGGAAGGTTTTTCCGCTGCCAGCGGGGCCGAGCAGGAAGCGCGCTTGCACGGAAGATTTTTAACGCAAACGCGCACAGAGGCAAAGACGCAAAGGAACTTATTTGTGCGGGGAAATTTATTTCTCGAATCCGCCGGTTGCGCTAGTCTGCGCCAGCTTTCAAATGAAAATTTCCATCCAAGAACTCATGGCGCGCAGCGGCGTGGCGTTTGGCACCAGCGGCGCGCGCGGGCTGGCGACGGCGATGACCGATTCCGTCTGCTACGCCTACGCCAAAGGTTTTCTCCAATACCTTGAATCCATTGGCGAAATCAAGCGCGCGGGCGAACGCGTGGCCGTCGGCGGCGATTTCCGGCCCAGCACCAGCCGCGTGATGGAGGCGGTCTGCCGCGCGGCGGATGACCTGGGTTATCGCGCGGTGAACTGCGGGAAAATTCCGTCGCCGGCCGTCGCGCTTTTCGGGTTTGAAAATAAAATCCCGTCCATCATGGTCACGGGCAGCCACATTCCCGACGACCGCAACGGCATCAAGTTCAACAAGTGCGCCGGGGAAGTTTTGAAAGCCGATGAGCAGGGCATGAGCAGCCAGATCGTGGAACTGGACGATGCGCTGTTTGGGGCGGATGGAAGCTGGAGTTCAAGCTTTAGCTTGCCGGGGAACACGCTGAAGCGTGAACTCCAACGCGGCGCTCCGCGCGAAATCTCGCCCGAGGCCGGGGAAAATTACGCCATGCGCTACCTGAATTTTTTTGAACACGACGCGTTGAAAGGTTTGCGCGTCGGGGTTTATCAGCACTCCGCCGTCGGGCGCGACGTAATGGTTAAAGTTCTTTCGCACCTCGGCGCGGAAGTCACCGCGCTCGGCCGCTCGGAAAAATTTATTCCGGTGGACACCGAGGCCATCCGGCCCGAAGACGTGCAGCTCGCCGCCGATTGGGGAGCCACCGGAAAATTTGACGCCCTCGTTTCCGCCGATGGCGACAGCGACCGTCCGCTCGTCAGCGATGAGCGCGGGAACTGGCTGCGCGGCGACATCGCGGGGATCTTGTGCGCGAAATTTTTGGAGGCGGATTCCGTCAGCACGCCGGTGAGCTGCAACACCGCCGTGGAAAAATGCGGCTGGTTCCGCGACATCCGCCGCACGCGCATCGGCTCCCCGTTCGTGGTGGCCTCGATGACGGAAGCCCGTGCTGGCGGGGCAAAACGCGTGGTGGGCTACGAGGCGAACGGCGGATTTTTACTGAACTCGGACATGGAAACCGGCGGAAAAATTCTTCGCGCTTTGCCGACGCGCGATGCGGTGATTGTCATGCTGGGTATTTTGCTGCTGGCGAAATCGCAGAAGAAAACAGTTTCCGAACTCGCGGCGAGCCTGCCCGCGCGGTTCACGGCCAGCGACCGGTTGAAAGATTTTGCCACGGAAAAAAGCGCGGCGATGCTGGCGAAATTTGATTCCGGCTCCGACGCAAGCGACCGGCCGGCGGTGGAAAAAATGTTCGGCGGGATTTGCGGCCAGGTCACCGGCTTGAACCGCACGGATGGCTTGCGCATCACGTTTGCGAATGAGGAAATCATCCATCTGCGTCCGTCCGGCAACGCGCCGGAGTTCCGCTGCTATGCCGAAGCGGCCAGCGACGGGCGCGCGCGTGAAATCACGTCGCTCGCGCTGGCCAAAATTCGCGGCCATTGAGGCGCGGGCAATGGAGTGACGGAGCGCCGGTCCGCCACCTGATGGGATGAGAGGCGTGTTGACTCACGGCTAAATGTTACCGAAGGCGGGAGCCGTCAGGCTTCGTCGCCTCACGATTCAGGTTACCCAAGACAGTGAAGAACTTCTTCAGCTTGACCTCAATATTTTTCTTCAACGCGAACGGATCCAAGTTGTCGTGTTCGACCCGCAGCCTGGCTTTCGTCGCTGCGGGAATGTCTGGGCTCTCCAGCAGTCTTTGATACGGCGTCTTGGGCGTTGGCTCATAGATGCGTTTGGTTTTCCCAGCCTTCTTTTCCCGCTTCACCAGTTTGAACGTGGGCTTGAAGTGGTTGGTGAACTGACTCCATTCCTGGGCATACAGGTCATTCATTAACGCCACCAGTTCCGGGTGCTCGAAGCGGTCGTGACCGAAAAGTTGCCGCACATGCGTCCAGTTCTTCTGCTCGCAGTGCGTCCCGCGCCTGCGGGTTCGTTCTTCCGATAAGCCCGGCTGCGCGTCCAGGGCAGCTTCACGGCCCGCCCGGTCAGATGCCGGTGCAACGCCCAGTTGAGGAACTCTCCGCCGTTGTCGGGGTGGCAGTCTTTCATCGGATACGGCACGGTCGTTTCCAGTGCCTTCAGCTGCACCAGCACGGCGTCGGCGCTCTTGTTCCAGACGGCGCGGTTCTCCGTCCACCCGCTGAAGAGCTCGGTGAACGTGAGGGAATTGACATAATCCCCCTCGGTGCTGTCATCGCAATGCGCCACGGTATCCGCCTCGACCGAACCCAGCCGCGTG
>JAYVCM010000108.1:0-6344 GCA_043749955.1 Limisphaerales bacterium
GCCGAAGAAACCCGCCGGCAAGCTGCCGGTGGTGGTGTGGATTCATGGCGGCGGCTGGAACCGCGGCAGCAAGGATTTTTGTCCCATCGGTTTCATGGCCGCGCAGAACCTGGCGATTGTGAGCCTGGATTACCGGCTCGACAACGTCGCGCGGTTTCCCGCGCCGCTGCACGATTGCAAGGGTGCCATCCGCTGGCTGCGCGCGAACGCGGACAAATATAATTTGGACGCGGATCACATCGGCATTTTCGGCGCGTCGGCGGGCGGACACCTGGCGTTGCTGCTGGCGACGACGGCGGGCAATTCCAAACTGGAAGGCGACGTGGGCGGCAACCGGAATTTTTCCAGCCGGGTGCAATGCGTCTGCGCGTTTTATCCGCCGACGGAATTGAACCGGCTGGTTGCCAACCCCAAGTTCCGCGCCAATCCGAACGGCGACGTGGCGAAACTGATTGGCGGCGCGGTGGCGCAAAACGTGGACAAGGCGCTCGCCGCCAGCCCGCTGACGTATGTGGACAAGAATTGCGCGCCGGTTTTCCTGATGCACGGCGGCGCGGACAAGCTGGTGCCGCCCGACCAAAGCCAGATTTTTTACGATGCGCTGTTGCAGGCGGGCGTGGCCGCGCAACTGGAGATCATTCCCGGCAAAGGCCACGGCATCATCGCGCCGCCGCCGGTCGCCGAGAAAGTTTACCAGTTCTTTGCCGGGCACTTGGGCAACGTGAACGGTCAGGCTGGCGTCCAGGGCCGGACGGAGGCAAAGAACTCAACGAAGTGAACACCGGCTGGAAAAACAGTGGCGCGAGCGAAGGGATTTGAAACCCATTGTCGGCCGCGATCATGAGCACGCCAAGCTGGAGCCGGGCGGTCCGCTGATGTGGCGATCCCCTGACTGCTGGCGATGAGCGGAATCTTGAGCCGGTTCATTTCGTCGAGGGTCAGGATTTGATGCGCTGATGGATGCTTTTATTTTCCGCGCCGCGCCTTCAGCCGGAACTGCGGCCGGTTTCCCGTTTCATCACAGCCACGGACGCCAGCGCTCGATGGTTGCTTGCAGTGATTTAATTTCGTCGGGGCGCAAGTCCACCAAGGACGGGCGCACCGGGCCGCCCGCCATGCCGATCATGTCCATCATCGCCTTCATCGCCGAAACTTCGTAGCCCTTGCGTTTCGCGCGCAGGGCGTAAAGTGGAACGACCAGTTCATCCATCAGCTTCGACAACTCGGCGGAATGTCCGGCGGAAGCGAGCTCGTGCAGGCGCAAAGAAAGTTTCGGCGCGACGTTGGCGATGCTCGATGTGTAAGTGCGGATGCCCATCGAATAATACGCCGGCACCATGTCGTCGCCCGCGCCGCCGATCCAGTGCAGCCGGTCGCCGACGTGCTGGCGGATCATTTGATAACGGCGGATGTCGGCCTGGCCGTCTTTCCAGGCGATGAGATTCGGAATCGCCTGCGCGAGTTTCTCCACCAGCGATGGTGAAGGTGCAAACCAGTCGCGGCTGTAAATAATCAAACCCAGCGGCGTCGCTTCCCCGATGCCTTGGTAATATGCGGTGATTCCTTCGTCGTCCTGGCTCGGATAATACGGCGGAAATGCGAGGATGCCATTCACTCCCGCAGCCGCCGCCTGCTTCGCCAGTTCCGCAGCGATGGGCGGATTAAAACCCGTGCCGGTCAGCACCGGCACTTTGCCGTTCACTTCTTCAACCGTGGTTTTTACAACGGCCAGATGCTCCGCTGGTGAAAGGCAATGAATCTCGCCCGTGCCCGCCGGGGCGACGACCGCGCAGATCGGATGCTGCAACAGCAGCCGCAGATTTTTTCGGAGGCCGTCAAGGTCGAGCGACAAATCTTTTTTGAACGGCGTGCAGGGAAAGGAAATGACGCCGTGAAGTTTTTTACGAAGTTCGTTCGGTTGCATTTGAAAATGTTAATAGCGGATTAAACCGGGTTTATCAATTTGTTTTACCGGACCAAGCAAGGACGCTTCAGGTCGAACTTCCAATTCGGAATCAGAAATTGCATCGCCGCCGCGTCATCGCGCGCACCCACACCGATTTTTTTGTAGAGCGCGTGGGCGATTTCGATTTGCGCCATGTCAATTTGAACACCAAGTCCGGGCGAATCTGGAACGGCGATTGTGCCGTTGATGATTTTCAGCGGCTCGCGCGTCAGACGCTGGCCGTCCTGCCAGATCCAATGCGTGTCAATCGCCGTGATGCGTCCGGGCGCGGCGGCGGCGACGTGCGTGAACATCGCGAGCGAGATGTCGAAGTGATTGTTCGAGTGCGAACCCCACGTCAGCCCGCCCCAATCGCGACAAAGCTGCGCGACGCGCACCGAGCCTTGCATCGTCCAGAAATGCGGATCAGCCAATGGAATGTCAATCGCCTTTAGCCGCAAGGCATCGGCGAGCTGCGGCCAGTCGGTGGCGACCATGTTCGTCGCCGTCGGCAGGCCGGTGGCGCGGCGAAATTCCGCCATGACTTCGCGCCCGGACAAACCGTTCTCCGCGCCGCATGGGTCTTCGGCGTAGGCCAAAACTTTTTGCTGGTTGCGGCAAAGTAAAATCGCTTCGGCAAGCGACCACGCGCCGTTCGGGTCAAGCGTGATTCGCGCCTTTGGAAATTTTTTGGCGAGCGCGGTGACGGCTTCCATTTCCTGCGCGCCGGAAAGCACTCCGCCTTTGAGTTTGAAATCATTGAAACCGTAGCGCGCGTGCGCCGCTTCCGCGAGGCGGACAATGGAATCAGTGGTCAACGCCTCCTCGTCGCGCAATCGCAACCAATCGTCTTTCGCTTTTGTATCGGCGCGATACGGCAGATTCGTTTTCTTCCGGTCGCCGATGTAAAAAAGATAACCGAGCACCTCAACTGACTTGCGCTGCTGGCCTTCACCGAGCAGCGCGGCCACCGGCACGCCGAGAAATTGCCCGAGCAAATCAAGCAGCGCGGATTCAATCGCGGTGACGACGTGAACCGTCGTCCGCAAATCGTAGGTCTGGATTCCGCGCCCGCCGGCGTCGCGCTCGGCAAAGCGTTCGCGGACAGAATTGAGAATCGCATTGTAATCACTGATTGATTTGCCGATGACGAGCGGCTTCGCTTCTTCCAGCGTCTGCCGGATTTTTTCGCCGCCGGGAACTTCGCCGACGCCGGTGTGGCCGGAATTGTCTTTCAGAATGACGACATTGCGCGTGAAGAACGGCGCGTGCGCGCCGCTCAAATTGAGCAACATGCTGTCATGTCCCGCGACGGGGATGACGCGCATTTCAGTGACGACGGGCGCGGATGATTTTTGATTTGGCATCGTTGTTAAATTATTTTTTCAATTCGAGCCGCTTGATTTCGCCGACGACGAACAGGTAGCAGAAAATCGCGCCCAAGGCGCTCGCGCCGACATAAATCAAGGCCGCATCGAAACTGCCGGTCCATTTGATGAGGTAGCCGATGATGATTCCCGTCGTGATCGCGGCGGTGTTTCCGAACGTGTTGAACAGGCCGCCGCTCAAGCCGGTGATTTCCTTGGGCGAGGTGTCGGAGACGACCGTCCAGCCGAGCGCGCCAAATCCTTTTCCGAAAAACGCCAGGCACATGATGGCGACGACGAGCGCGTTCGCACCGGCGGGCGCGTAATTGCAGATGATCATCGAGCAGGCAAGCAGCATCCCCAAAACGATGGGCAGCTTTCGGGCGAAGGACAGCGAGCAGCCGCGCCGCAACAGCAGATCGGAAAACGCGCCGCCGAGAATTCCACCGACGCAACCGCACAGTGCCGGCAGCGCCGCGATGAAGCCGACTTTGACGATGGACATGCCGCGTTGTTCCAAATAACTAGGAAACCACTGGATGAAAAAATAAGTGAGCGTCGTGATGCAAAATTGCCCGAGATAAACGCCGACGAGCATCCGGCTGCCGAGCAACTGGCGGACGTGCGACCATTTCACGTTGAAACGCGCGCCGGATTTTCCGCCCAAGTCCATGTTCACCAGCCCGCCGCCGTCTTCGATGTATTTCAACTCGGCTTCGCTGACGTGCGGATGATTTTTCGGCGCGTGCATGAATTTGAACCACGCGGGCGTGAGCATCATGCCGAGCGCGCCCATCGTCCAGAAAACATATTGCCAGCCGAGCGCGTGGACGATCCAGCCCATGAACGGCGCGAACAGCACGAGTGAAAAATATTGTGACGAATTGAAGATGGCCGAGGCCGTGCCGCGCTCCTTCGTCGGAAACCACGCGGCGACAAATCTTCCGTTGCCGGGAAACGCCGGGGCTAAAGCAAATCCCGCCAGAAACAACAGCGCGAAAAGAACGAAGAACGCCGCGCGACCATGCAACGCTCCGGCGAAGCCCATCAGGAAAATCAGCAGCGACCAGAGAAAAATTCCCGCACCGTAAACCCTTTTTGAGCCGAAGCGGTCGAGCAGCCAGCCGCACGGAATCTGCGCGACGACATACGACCAGCCCCACGCCGAAAGCAGATATCCCATCCAGACCGAATCGAGTCCCAGACCGTTCGACAAACTGGTCTTGGTGATTGAAAGCGAGGCGCGGTCGGCGTAGTTGATCGAACTCGCGAAGAACAGCATGAACACGATGAAATAGCGCACATGGTTCTTCATTGTTCCTGATTGAATTGTCTCTTATTAAAAACTGGAATGCCCTCTCACCCCTCACCCCGGCCCTCTCCCCTCCGAGGGGAGAGGGAGAGCCGGGCGCTTGTGTCTGCTTCCACCCACTTCACGCTGTGATCTCCCGTCACGGCCACGGTTTCTGGCGGCGAATCAATTTTGAAAAACGACCATGGGCCGGGGATGAATGGATATTTCTCGATGACGCGCTCGTCGATTTCAACGCCGAGTCCGTGGCCTTTCGGCACGATCAAGTCGCCGCGTTCGATGGCGAGCGGCTCGCGCAAAATTTCATCCGCAAGCGGGAACGGATACATTCCGACGCGACCGGAGTTCGAGTAGCACGGATATTCCAGCCACTCGACGACGTCGGCGGGCCAGCAGATTCCAAGATGCGCGGCGGCCAGAACTTCAAGCGCGGTTCCCCAACTGTGAAAGGCGAACCGCAGATTCTTTTTAGCAACTTCGCCGAAGATGCGCTGCCCCATTGCGAAACCGCCCTGACAGCAGACATCCATCTGGATGTAATCCGCCGCGCCGGTTTCGATGAGGTCTTGAAAGCCCGCTTCCTCCTGCTCGTGTTCGCCGGTTGCAATCGGAACTGTTTTCATCGCGCGCAATTTGCGATACGCGGCGTGGTCGGCGGGCGGCAGCGGTTCTTCGAGCCACGTCGGATGAAACTTCGCCATCTCGCGCGCGAGTTGAGCGACGGTCTCCGCCGAATAATTTTTGTCGCCCATGCGCCACCATGAATGCGCGTCAATCATCAATCCAATTTTCGGCCCGACGGCTGCGCGCATGAGGCGAACGGTTTCCAAATCTAGTTCCGGGCCGAGCGCCGGGCGCATTTTGTAGGCGGTGAAACCCATCGCCGCGATGGCCGCCGCTTCTTCAGCAAATCGCGCGGGCGACATATACATCCCCGCGCTGCCGTAAAGTTTGATGCGATCCCGTTTGCGTCCGCCGATTAATTCCGAAAGCGCGCAACCTTCGTAGCGCGCCGCGAGATCAATGAGCGCGATCTCCACCGCGCGATAGGTCTTGGTGATTTCCAAGTCGTGAGCGATGGCTGCCCCCTCACCCGCCATAGCCGCTGTCGCTACTCCCCCGAGGGAGAGAGGGAATGGCGCGCGGCCAAACTCCTGCCAGTTCCGGGGATCTTTGCCGAGTAGAAACGGACGGATGACTTCGTGAATTTCCCGCGCCGCGCGCTCGTGGGCCGGGCCGGGCGCGTAGCCGACCAGCCCGTTGTCCGCCTGCACGCGGATCAACATGGCGTCGCGCTTGAGGATGGTCCGCTCGCCGCCATGGAACGGCAGCAGCAACGGTTCCGGTAACGGGTATGACATCAGGAACGCATGGACTTCGGTAATTTTCACGGTGGTTTCAAACAATTGTGAAATTCAATTCTGCGAATGTAAATGAAGAACGCCGCGCGCGCGCCAGACCAAAAATTTTGGAGAATCAATCCCGGCCGGGGAGTTGCACGGCCGCCCCGGTGCGGGAATGGACGCGCCGTTTTTCCACGTCGGCGGCGGGCGGCTGGATTTTGTGGAAAGGAACCATCGCCCTAAACCGAATCCATGCGGTGGGAATTCAACGCCAAGGCGCAAAGCCGCCAAGACGCAAAGCTGGGACAAAGAAATCTCCATCCGTTGGTGGGGTGCTGACACCCACCAACCAGTGCCGCCAATACCGGAATGGAAAC